>CAZONZ010000467.1:0-3277 GCA_964581005.1 uncultured bacterium | reverse complement strand
TTGGTGGCGATCCTCTGTTTTTGGATCACATTGTTCCTTCAAAGATCGGGAATCTCTTTCACAGAACCTAGAGCAATTAGCTATCTCGTTTTAAGTGGAATCTTGGGGATTGGGTTCTCGGATACGTTTCTGTTTGAAGGCTTAAAGGTGATGGGATCCCGTCGGATCCTGTTGTTGAAAACCATAGCCCCACCCCTAACGGCATTGTTAGCCATGATCACTCTGCAGGAGCAATTGTCCCCAACAGCCTGGATCGGAATTGTGCTGGTGATTGGAGGAGTGGGTTCGGTGATCGCGGAGCGGACTGCGGGTTCAGGGATCGGTGTGGTTAATGTGAAGCCTCTGTGGGTGGGAGTCCTCTATGGGATCCTGGCCTCAGTCGGAGAAGCTGTCGGATCCGTGCTGTCCCGTACAGCGTTGATTGAAGCCAGTAGTATTACTCCTCTGCAAGCAGCTGTGATCCGGTTGGTTAGCGCTGTTCCGTTCATTGGGCTCTGGATGCTACACCAACGTCAGATTCCGCAACTTTGGCAAACAGCCCAGATTCCAGCTCAGCGATCAGAAACACTTCGGATCCTGGGAATTTTGATCTTTGCAGCGTTTGCCTCCACGTATTTGGGGATCTGGATGCAACAAACAGGGTTGAAATACACTGAAGCTGGGATCGCGCAAACCTTAACCACCACCAGCCCGCTTTTTGTGCTGCCCATGGTCATGATATTGGGGGAACGGATCTCAATTCAATCTGTTGTAGGAGTACTTGTGGCCATTGCAGGAGTTGCCCTATGCTTTGTCAAAACCCATCCCTTTCCTCTCTGATCGGCCAATTTGTTGACTGCAGAGCTTTGGAGATCTCCCCAGGAATTCTGGAGGAAGCTCATTAAGAAGAACAAGCACTTTCTTCAGCCAATCCCAACTCCATCTGACCATCAGAACCCGATCGGGACATTTCAGCCCAACGCAGATAGTGCTCTAGCTCACCCAACTCTTGGGCTACCTTCTGCAACGATAATCGCCTGAGGATATCGGTCGTGATCGGTCGCTTCTCATCCCAGAAGATCATAGACTCGAAAAACTCTAATGCTGGATCTGAGGTGATCAGATGTAGAATAAAGAGAGCCTCAGACTTGGTCTCAAATGAAAGGAAGTTGACAGTATCATCAAAGATAACAGGTTTTCCACTGAGAGGACCAACAAGACAGAAATTCAACTTCTTGTAAAGTCCTGAAATTGCTATTTTCCAAGGCATAAATGTATAAGGCCCAATCCCAAAGATAGAATAAGCTGGCTTGTCTTTGTAGATAGAGCTTTTTCTCATGGCCAGATGATCCTGATGTTCAAGTAAATACTGCCACGTTTTTGGAGCCTTCTCTTGGATGCGGCTCGTATCTTCACCCACGGATCGCTGGGTCATTAAGATAACTTTCCTGTAAGCGTGGATCCGTTTATTGCCAACATCAGAGCTCTTAAGTAATGGAAATATACAATGATCTTCTAGAGAAACAATCTTCCCAAAGCCATTCTTGTATTGCCCATCAAAGGGCTCCAACTCCATAACCTTCGAGCAGTCATGTTTAACACCTGATCGCCAGATATACTTTAGTTCCTTGCCTCCTAAATGTTCCCACTTCTCATAAAGAGAAATATTCCTGACTATATATCCATTCCTCTCTGCAACTACATAAGAAGGAGTTGCCTCTTCTAAATCTTTATATATCCTGCAATCTGTGTTTCCGTGATCTGTTTTGATCAATATAAATAGACAAGCCTCTACAGAAGCTCCAAAATAAGCCTTTGCATTGATCCTGTAAATATGAGCATAAAAAAATAAGGATCTGTAATGATAATTGCTTCTCACTTGACGTAGAACCTTGCGAGCAACTGAATATTTACACAAAACTGCAATAGCTCCATCTCGCTCGGAGAGCCAATCAATATACTGCAATAGCATCCATTCTGAGATATCAAAATTGGCTGATCCTGTAATAGCTTCGATTCCTCGACGACTCTGGAAGTTAGATTTAGAAGGGAGATTGCTACTATTCAAAAGACTAAGCTCACTACTCGTAACCCAGGGAGGGTTGCCTATAATTAAAATGTAGCCAGGATTTTCGATCATAACCTTTCTCCAGTCCATAGTAAAAAAATTTGAGACTTGAATCGAAATATTCCTTGAATGAATTGATTGTGATACAGATGTCTTGGCTTCAAGCACATAATCTTTGTTTATATCAAACCCTAGGATCGTACAATTTTCAAAAGCACCAAGAGCTGATCGGATGAACGATCCCTTCCCACAGCTTGGCTCCAGGATCACATCCGGATTTAAGTGATGAGATTGTTTTAATGTCTTAACAACTTTCTGAGCAAGATTATCTGGTGTCTGAAAGTCCCCAAATTGCCAGCAGTTCATTGATTTAACCATGATCTACCGAATCCTTGTGATACCACCAATAACTCCAGCTTCTTGAATTGCACGACCATACTGAAGCCTCCACTGCAAGGCATTGGATATTGTCAAATAGCCCAAGTTGGGAGATGATCTAAGAATTTGATCAGCTAATTGATCTGCACCAATTTCATCAACAGGTAGGTTTCTCTCAAGTATAAAGGCTAAAATATCATCTTTATTCCCCTCTCGATTGAGAATATTGATCAGTCCCTTAGTTGTTTGAAAGTCTCCTGTCCGACTTTTGTCTATAAAAATTGTGTGTTTCATGTCTAGTCTACCTGTTTTGTGATCATTGTCATCATACTTTTCATAGACAAAGACTAAGAGGTGATAGCCTAAGCCAAAAACTTTCTGGCTTGCCGATTTGTAGGGGCAAGATGATTGGGGTTGTTTGATACTTGTAACTTTGATGTCAACCTCCAGATCTGGAAGATCTATGCCTGAAGCAGAGTTCCCTTGCAGATAAGTGTAGTTTTGTGATAAATACGCCGTAAACTTGTGCTCTAGATAGGTTCCAACTGCTTTCCCATCGGTCACACCAAAAAGGGTTGGCTCATTGTGTAAGGTCTCTAAGTCAGAAAACCTAGCTGCTTCCTCCCTTAGGAGATCTATTGTTAAGGTTTCTTTCATCGTTGAGCTCCAAAGATACAAAAGGTGTCAATATTCCACTCCTTTCCTTTCCAACTCTTGCTCATTTGTCTTAGTCTGCGGCTGCCTCGATCTCCAGGTTGGGATCGGGAGGAACGCTGCCCCCAGGAACCCAAGCTGCCTCAATCTCTGCTGAGCTGGTGTCTGCTTGTGAGCCGATCTCTGTCTCCACTAGTT
>CAZONZ010000466.1:0-3310 GCA_964581005.1 uncultured bacterium | reverse complement strand
TTTAGCTTCTCTGGCTCTGTGTGCTGGTACAGGATCCGTGCTGCTGCTTCCAAGTGCTCATCAAGTTGTTTCTGCATGTCTTCTGATAATGGCTGCATGGTGGTTTCTCCTCGTCTTTCTTCTCCACTCTACACTAAGCATTCTTACTTATATCCAAACTGGGATGCTCCCGATTGCTTCTCTCCTCTTAACCAGAAGATCAGACTCTTGGGGGGCGAGCTTGGACGTTGGTGTAAGCTTTCTCAGTGGAGGTTCAAGAGGTTGAGATCTCTTCGGGTTCACGGAGTTCGGAGATCTGGTAGCGATCGAGCTGGATGGAGCGGACGCTTTGATCGGGGAGTTGATCGAAAAAACCGGAGGCCAGGGTACGCCAGACGGAGCGGTGGATCCGGTAGTAAACTTGACGACCTTCCCGCCGTGCGACTACCAACTCAGCCAATCGCAAGAGTCCTAAGTGGTGGCTGATCGTGCTTTGGGGCAGCTTCAAAAAGTCGCAGATCTCGGTGACATTTGCTTCCCCCTGGGCCAGACATAAAATGATCTGCAGCCGAGTTTCTTCTCCCATCAGTTGCAGCAGGCGGGATAGCTTTTGAATGTAGTCGGCTGAGAACTGGATCCGATCTAACATCACTCACTCCCGCAAGCGGACAACATCTTGATCTTGACAAAATTCCAACCACCAGCGATTCGCGGCAGCAAACCCCTGAGGCTGACCTGCATCAAAAATGATCCCTTCGATCAAGCTGCCCAGCAGTCGGCCTGAACGGGTCAGGTGCTGCCAGATCAAAATATCATCAAACTCAGCCTGGATGCGATCTTGGTGGCGTTGCTGACGAAGCCGATCCAAAATCTGCAAAAATTCGGCATCGACAACCCCGATCCCAACGCCTTTGAGACTGCCTTGAGCTGAAGCTGGAAAGGGATCAGCGGTCTTATCCAGCAATTGCACAATCCGGTAGGTACTCCCCGCCACTGGCTCAACCTTAATCCGGCCTGTGCTTTTGAAATACGTGGCCCATTCGGGGGTGATCCAGGTGAGGGCGAGCACAGCTTGCTGGTAGCGTTGATAGGTCTGACAGAGCTGGGCGATCGGGGAGGAAGGGCAGAAGCAGACTTCATCCGGCATAAACAGGACAAAGGGATCCCCATCAATAAAGGGTTCTGCTAAGCGAATGGCCTCAGCGGTTCCCGTGGGCTCCGACTGGATCAGGAGTTCCAGGTTGCAGTTTAAGCTTTCCGCGATCTCGGCAAAGTAATCCCAGACCGATGCTTTGGCTGGGCTGATGATCAAGGCAATCTGATCGATGCCACCTCGGATCAACTCGGTCACGGCCCGGTGGATCATGGGGGTATTGCCGATCGGGAGCAGCTCTTTGGGGAGGAGGCGGGTGGCGGGACGTAAGCGGGTGCCTCGACCGGCTGCAGGGATCACGGCTTTGCGAACCCTGGGGGGGGTGTTCATAGTGTGTTCTAACAAGGGCAATGATGGTTCAGAAACGAGGGTTAGAGGGAAAAACGGATCTCTCTTGATTGCTAACTCTAAAGCGGATGGATGATTTCTGGCTGAATCTCTCCTGAAGGGTTGGGATGGTTTTCGCTGAGAAGTAGGCCATGAGGCAATCCAGCAACCTCAGTGATGAATCGGAACTAGGGGTCGGGGTTCTGTGGATCGAGGGATCAGGACTTGGACGCCCGTTTCGCTTGGACTTTTTGGGTGAAGGTGCGGGCAAAGTAGTCAGCAGTGGCTGGGTGGATCAACCCTCGTTCCGCCAGTTCTTCCCCTAGAAGTCGATTCGGTTGACGTTCCGCCAACACACTCTGCAATTCGTTTTCGGTGACCAGTCCAGCGGCAACTAGATACTCGCCTAAGCGCTGGCAGCCCCCTAGTTTCGCCTCATACCCTCCGTCACTGAAAAACTTGATCGTCTCTGCACCCAATCCCAAATACTCAGCCAGTACCTGGGTCAGCTTACCGCCTTCTCTCGACCAGGTATCTAAGACTTCGTGGATCTGATCGTCGGTGATCAGGGCTGCTTCTTGGAGGCGAAAGAAGAGATTGCGAGCCCAGGGGGTCAGAACTGGAATTGAGGTGTTTGCGGTTTCAGGTTCATCAGCGGTCGTGCGGCGAGCTCGATCGGCAACGCGATCGGCAGTGCTAATGGACGTAGGACGGGTGGGTTTGGTTTGGGACTGAACGACACTCAGTTCGGCTTTGGCTGATTCGGCAACCTTGGTTTGATGGCTGAGGCGGGCTTGAAGCAGGCGATTCTGATCGCGCTGGGCTTTGAGTTCACGCTGGAGAGCATCAAGGCTACGGCGATAGGCAACCAACAACTCGTCTGAATGCTGGATCCGCTCCTGGAGTTCGATCATTTCGCTAGGAGAGACGGTGGTAGCTGGATCGGGCTGAGAGGCTTGCGTGGCAGCTTGAGCTTCGTAGTGGTGTTGAAGGTCGCGGATCTCTTGGTTGTGTTGGATCTCCTGAGTCTGGAGTAGACGGCTGAGATCGCTGACTTTTTGTTGAGCTTGGCTGAGTTCAGTTGCCAGTTGGTTAACAGTGGTTTGGGCTTGTTCTAGCTGACCTTGCTGTTTTTCCCAGAGCTGTTGGTATTGGATCTGAGCTGATTGGGATTGTTCTAACTGGTGGTTCAGGCTATGGATCTGCTGCTGAGCTTGCTTCAGTTTGCGGGTCAGGGGTTCAACTTGGGCGGCGAGCAGTTCATATTTTTTGGCAAAGGGTTGGGCCTCTTGCAGATCGGTGCTCAGTTGCTGCACTTGAGCCCGCAGTTGATCGACTTCGGTATGGGCTGCCTGGGCTTGCGCCAGATCCTGCTGGTGTTGGGTGAGCTGGGCTTCGAGATCAATGATCTGCTCCTGGTAACGCTCGGTGATCGCGGCTTGGGCAGCTAGATGGGCTTGGCGCTGCTGTTCCAGTTGGGTTTGCAGATCCTGTTCAAGCTGCTGTTTGAGTTCCCCTTCAACCTGGGCTTTGATCTGAGCGGTCTTAGAAATGGCGGTGTCCTGCTCTTGAAGTTGAGTTTGAAGTGCTTCGATCTGTTGTTGGTATTGCTGCTGATACTGCTGCTCTAGGCGTTCCTGAGCTTTGGCTTGCTCGTCGCGTTGGTGCTGAAGTTGGGTTTGCAGATCCTCGATCCGTTTTTGATAGTGGGTCTGGAAGTCGAGAACTTGCTGATTCATCTGCTCAGCCACCGTCTCCCATTCCCGTTGTTGGGTTTCCAGTTGCCGCTCTAGGGCCGTGATCCGGTTGCGGTAGGTGGTGATTTCGGGGGTGGGAGCAGGTTGAGGGGTG
>CAZONZ010000465.1:0-3312 GCA_964581005.1 uncultured bacterium | reverse complement strand
TGCAGACGCACATCTTCAGGCCCGTTGATGAACCCACCTGCTTCATGGACCAAGAGCAAATAATCAATGGCCGCCTGCGTCACTTCTTCCCCTGGAACCAAGATCGGGATCCCTGGTGGATAGGGAGAGATGATCTCGGCACAGATCGAGCCTTTCGCAGCTTGGAACGGAACCCGATGGATCTCAGCAAAGAAGGCATCGCGGGGAGAGAGTCGCTGCGGAGGCAAAGGGGGAAGTTGGATGGATCGGAGTCGTTCTAGTTTAGGGTTCATGACCCGATGGCTAGGATGGGAATCGGCGGATCCCTGTCGTTCGGAAGAAAGAACAGAAAAACTTTCAACCAGTCGATCAATATCTCGCTGCGTATTGCCAATGCTGAGAATAAAGACAACATTGTGCAGCGTAGACATTTCTGGCTGCACGGCAAATCGATCATTGACCAGATCATGCGCTTCAAATCCAAACAAGCCCAGATCCGAAACCGTCACTGTCAAGCGGGTGCAGTCAAAATCAAAAAAGCCAGGGGTCGAGTGCAATCGCTCCGGTCCAAAGCAGCTGATGCCAGGGATCTGATTCAGTTGAGTACGGGCTTGGTGGGCTAGATCCAGAGTTTGAGTCAGCAGATCATACCCCTGCAAAGCGATCTGTCGCCTAGCTGCATCCAACGACATCATCAATACATAATTGGGGCTGGTGGATTGGAGCAACTGCAGAATATTCCGAACCCGATTCGGATCAATTCGAGATCCTTGCAAATGCAACAGCGAAGCTTGAGTCATGCCCGAAATCACTTTGTGGGTGGATTGCACCACGAGATCTGCACCTGCTTCGAGAGCTGAGATCGGGAGTTCAGGATGGAAGGCAAAATGAGGGCCGTGGGCTTCATCCACAAGCAGGGGCAACTGGTGGGCATGAACCAGCTCAGCGATCGCAGCAATATCGCAACAAACCCCGTAGTAGGTGGGATTAACCACTAAAATGCCCTTGGCATCGGGATGATCGGCTAAAGCTTGGGCAACGGCTGCTGGCGTCAGACTATGGGCAATCCCCAGATCCGGATCGTAGTCAGGCTCAACGTAGACAGGGATCGCACCGGACAGGATCACTCCAGCAATCGCTGACTTATGGCAATTTCGGGGTAGTAGGATCTTGGTACCCGGATCGCAAACGGCCATCACCAGGGCTTCGACCCCACAGGTGGATCCATTCACCAGAAACCAGGATCGATCTGCGCCATACGCTTGAGCTGCCAGGATCTGAGCTTCGTGAATCGCTCCGTCTGGATCGTGGAGATTATCCACTTCGGGTAACTCGGTCAGATCTGCTCGAAACACCATCTCCCCAAAGAGATCGCGCAGTTCGGAGGGGATACCGCGTCCTTGTTTGTGACCTGGCGTATGAAACGGAGCCTTGTCCAAACTGCAATAATGGGCAATAGCGTCGAAGAGGGGAGCACGGGCTTGAGCTTGGCGATCAAGCGGGCGTAAGCTACGTAAGGTCTTAGAGTAAGTCAGCAAGAGTCACCCTCACACACCGTCATGCAGTCAAAGCTGCTTTACGGATGCTATTATCCCCTCTTCAGGTATAGTCGTCTACAAAATAGATCCTGTAATTCTCTTTCTCGTTGCGCCTTATGTTTGAGAAACTGCCTGTCCCGCTCAGTACTCTGGTGTTGATCACAGGGGTTGTGGTCACCATCTGGGGATTCTTCAATTACAACGATCCGGTCCTGAATCTGGCCGGGATCTTTGCGGGGATCCCACTCCTGCTCGGCGGAGCCACCATGAAGGCTGTCGAGCTGAAACCTGTTCCTGCCTTGGGATCGCCGTCGGAGGAGGTTCTGCAAGCTCGCACCACCCAAGCCACCTCGATCCAGAACCAAGTCCGGGCTGATATCACCAAATACAGCTACGGGGCCAGCGCTCATTTAGAAGATGCGTTGGAGTTTTTAGGGCTGAAGGGGACCACTGAAGCGGATCTGCCCAAGTTGATCGGCTATCAAGAAGACCTGCGTCAAGGCCGTTATACCTTGATCTTGCGCTTTGACTCACCCGCTGTCCCGCTCGAAACCTGGCAGCAGAGTTACAGCAAGAAAATGGGCGGGTTCTTTGGTCGAGATGTGGAAGTTGCCCTGACCCCCCTGGGGGATACTCAGATCGATCTAGCCCTGATGACGATCCCTGCTACCTCTGACGCTGAAGACTCCTGACGCTTAAGAGCAGCACTGGAGGATTCCTACTAACTGCAGGTGCTGTCACTGGTTTAGCGATTGGGCTGCACGAAGAGCCTCAAGCTAGACCTAGCGAGACAAGGAGCTTTTGATCGTTGCCCGCCTATCCTAACCAAACAGGCTGGTTTCTGATCGGTTGGGTAGCGGTGACACTACTGGGAAACATTGAAGATTCATGCCCATTGGAGTCTAGGCTCATCATCTAGAGATCGGTCACTCCAGATCTGGATCTGAGTCAAGCTTTTGGGCGTTTAGCGATCTTCTGGTCTAAACTTTTGCTGCAGCAGACGCTTCGGTTGCCGCACTCCTTGCTATATTTTGTTTCAACTTATGCGCCGCTAAGCATGACGTTAGACCTTGGTATAAAAATTCGATTAGATTGTGATTGAGTGATGAGTTTTGGGGAGGGAAAATGTTGGAAAGTAGGTTCGCAATCGCAATGGTCGTAGGATCAGTTTTCTTGGGTGGCTTCATAGTAGGTATGCTTTCTGCTATATATTTAATGATGATTTTGAAGAAATTAAAGGTGATATTCCCAAAGATAGAATTGTTGAGATTCCGTTAGGTTGGACTCCCATTGGGGTAGGTATAGGGGAGGAGAGACCTTTTCGTGTTATCTTCTTATGCAAATAACCTTCGCAGATCTGATTTGCTTTACTTTCAAGCGGATCTGGTCTGTGCTGGCTGCAGTCCGGAAACACTCTCTGTCCACGCCCTAGGGCTCCGTTCCCAGTTCAGTGAGGCCAACAGCAGCCACGTTGTTTTACCTGTCTGACTTTTGTTGAGCCGGACGCTTTGGTGTCCCTGATCCTGTTGTACCTGATCCTGTCGTAACAGTGAGTTCTTGTCTTGAGGCAATGTGAGGCGTCGCTGCCCCGTTGGATTGAGATCCCATTACGATCCAAGCGATTACGGATCTGGGATTACGGATCTGCTATTCTCCAAATACTTGCTTGCCTAGGGTGCTGACGGGCCTTAGCAAAGATCAGGAGGATCACGATGTCTGACTTTCGCTTACAGTCTAGTTATCAACCAACAGGGGATCAGCCCCAGGCCATTGTCAAACTGGTGGAGTCGATCCA
>CAZONZ010000464.1:0-3312 GCA_964581005.1 uncultured bacterium | reverse complement strand
TCGCACCATGCTCCAGCCACATCCGAGCGATCTCAGCACTGGAGTAGAGCAAGCCACCAGGGTTGGAGCGCAGATCGAGGATATAGGCTTCCGCACCCTGGCTTTCCAGCTCCTTGATCGCTTCTTTCATCTTGTCAGCCGCGTTGGCGGAGAACTGAGTGAGGCGGATGTAGCCGATCTGATCATTGCCTTCTGGATGCATTTCGTGTTTAACGGTGGCAAGCTCGATCTTATCTCGAATAATGTCGAAGTCGATCGTTTCCGTTTCCTCCCGAAGAATGGTGAGGACGACCGAGGTGCCCGGTTCACCTCGGATCAGGTTGACGGCAGCATTGACATCCATCCCTTCCGTCGGCTCACCATCAATCCCAATGATCACATCCTGAGACTTCACTCCAGCTCGATCAGCGGGGGAGTCTTCGATGGGGGAGACGACAATTAATCGATCGGTTTCTTCATCCATGCCGAGGGTGATCCCAACTCCCGTCAGCTCACCAGAGGTATCGATCTGCATACTGGCGTATTGATCGGGATCGAGGAAGCGGGTGTAGGGATCTTCTAATTCTTCGAGGGCTTCGCGGATCGCCTCATAAGCCTCTTCGGAGGTGGCGTAGTCGGCAGCTAGGAGGTCGCGGCGCTTTTCTTCCCAATCGATATCATGAAAGGTAGAATCGACAAATTCACGATTGACAATTTGCCAAACTTCATCGACCACTTCCTTGGGATCACTGCGAAACCCAGCCCAACCAGGAGCGGAGAGCTGAACCCCTACAAGGGTAACTGCCGTCATCACAGCAGCAGTAGCACTGACAACAAATCCGCGTTTTTTCATGGTCGATCTGATCTCCTGGAGGGATAACGTCCAAAGTACAAAAGGATCACAACGGGGGGAGCTCATTTGAGGCCAACAGACTCAAGCACTAAGCTCAATTACTTTATGTGCTAGCACAATTAGCAGAACGGTAACCTGCATTGATCCCCAAAAAACGTTAAGCTTAAGCTCACGCACTTCAGGGTCTGCCTTCGTTAAGCCAGACGGACTCCTTGAGGTGGCCGAGTCTGAGTTTGCTTAGCCTGAGTTTGCTTAGTCTGCATTTGCCATGGATTCTCCATCAGCTTCCCCATCAGCACTATCATCACCGTTACCACCCACACCCCAACCAAGTGTAACTGAGCCCTTGATCAGCTCTAGCTTACTCCAACAGGCTCAGGCAACACGACGTGCTGCTCAAATTTTAGCGAGCTTGCCGACCGAAACCAAACATGCAGCCCTAGAATCGGTTGCCACTCAGATCGAAGCTCAGCAAAACGAGATCCTGGCTGCCAATCAACAGGATCAAGAGCAGGCCCAGAGGATGCTGGAGGCTGGTGATCTCTCTGCCGCAGCGTTTGCCCGACTGAAACTCTCCCCCTCGAAATTGGCCACCATGATCGCGGGGATTCGAGATGTGATTCGATTGCCGGATCCCATTGGCAAATCTCAGATCTTGCGGGAGTTGGATGAGGGGTTGATCTTGGAGCGTCGGACCTGTCCGCTAGGCGTGATCGGGGTCATTTTTGAGTCGCGCCCGGATGCGGTGACCCAGATCTCCTCGCTGGCGATCAAAACGGGTAATGGGGTGATTTTGAAAGGGGGATCGGAAGCGGTTCATTCCTGTATGGCCCTTGTGGCTGCGATCCATCGGGGGCTGGCCCAAGTCTCTGAGGTGCCGACGGAGGTGATCCATTTGCTGACGACGCGGGCAGAAACTCGTGCGTTGTTGAATCTGCAGGGGTTGGTGGATCTGATCATTCCCAGGGGATCGAATGCGTTTGTCCGATTTGTCCAGACTCATAGCTCGATTCCAGTGCTGGGCCATGCGGATGGGATCTGTCATCTGTATGTGGATGCGGCAGCTGAGATCGAGATGGCGATTCGGATCAGTGTGGATGCCAAGGTTCAATATCCGGCAGCGTGTAATGCGATTGAAACGTTGCTGGTTCATGCTGAGATCGCGCCTCAGTTTTTGCCTGCTGTCGCTGCAGCGCTTCGAGATCGGCAGGTGGAGTTGCGGGGGTGTGAGCGGACGCGGCAATGGATCGAGGTCATTCCAGCTACTGAAACGGATTGGGAAACGGAATATGGCGATTTGATCCTCTCGATCAAGGTTGTGGATTCCCTGCAGGCGGCTCTTCAGCATATTCAAACCTATGGATCGCGGCATACCGAAGCGATTGTGACCCAGGATCCAGCTGTGGCGGATCAGTTTCTGGCTAGGGTGGACGCGGCAGGGGTGTTTCACAACGCTTCAACGCGATTTGCGGATGGGTATCGCTATGGGTTTGGGGCAGAAGTGGGGATCAGCACCCAAAAATTACCACCACGGGGTCCGGTGGGGATCGAGGGCTTGGTAACGTATACGTATCGATTGCGCGGTCAAGGGCAAATTGTGGAGGATTACAGCGGTTCTCAGGCACGCTCGTTCACGCATCGGGATCTACTGTAGTCAACACAAGCACTCATCTCGCCAACGTTCCCTCTGCCAGACGCTCTGGCTTTTCTGTAGCATACGGACGGAGGCTCCCATCGAAGCACTCATTGGATCGGAGGGATCGGGCAATGCAGCAACAACCATTTCGGCCATCTTTGCTAGTGGGAAGGTTTGTGATCCTGCTGGGTTTGCTGCTGGGCATTAGCTCGTTACCCGCTTGGGCGATCATGGTCTATCAGGTGCTGGTAGTCGGAGCCCAACCTGAAGATCTGGCCCAGGTTCAAGCTCAAGTTCCCGATGCCTATTTAGCAGGCAGTGATGATCAAATGGTGATCCTGGCTGGAACCTTTATCAACGAGAACCACGCTGAGAAACGACAAGCTGAATTAGCTCAACTAGGATTCACTGTTGATATTGTCGTTCGAGAAGCTACCGATCCTCCTCTGCCACCCCTGAATCCTGTAACCCCTGCTACTTCAGACTCCTCAGATCCTTCAGAAGCTTCAAGTTCCTCAAGCTCCAACTCAGCCAATCCACCCTCTCCACCCCCAGCCACCGATCCAGGATCAACCGTTGCAGCTACAACACCCGCTCCAGCCCTAACCCCAGGAGTTGCTCGTCCTCCCGATCGCCCCTACGTGGTAGTTGTACCCAATCCTGATCAAGATCCGATCCTAGCGGGCAGAGTCAGGCGATTTTTTCCCCAAGCACTCATCACGACCTATCAACAACAATCGGCTCTCCAAACGGGCAGCTTTTCCCAACTTGCCCAGGCTAGAGAACAAGCCCGCTGGTTACAAGGCCAGGGATTTATGGCTGTAGCTGTTTCCTCCACCCTTTT
>CAZONZ010000463.1:0-3318 GCA_964581005.1 uncultured bacterium | reverse complement strand
TAGATGAGAGACTCCGTAAAGATCCAGCAATCGAAACCAATATATGGATTTAGTTACATTTTTTTATCAAGGAGCAATCTTTCTTAACCATCACAGGATCTGGCTTTCTCCCTCAGCCTCAGAGAAACATGGTACTCTTCAAGCGTGGATCTCCAGATGAAGAGGAAGACTATGTTAACCCTTCAAGCTAGCCTGCTCTCTAGATCAGCCCGTGCAGGGATCATTGTAGCGATCAGTGTGCTGTGCTTTTCCATCATAGAAAAGGTCTCAGCCAAAACAGGTCAGGAAATCGGGCAGCTCGCTCAATCGGTAACAGTCCAGATCAACCGAACCCTGGGGCAGGGCGGCAGCGGTGTTCTGATCTCTAAAGAAGGCAACACCTATACAGTGCTCACCGCCAACCATGTGATCACCCCTCAGCGCCCAGACATCACCTATACCGTTCGTCTTCCCTCAGGGCAGAGCTATCCGATCACTGAGGTTCAGGAGTTTCAATCCAACCCCAATGACCCCGATCTAGCCCTTGTCACCTTCGAGAGTTCACAGACCTACCCCACAGTCACCCTGGGTGATTCCGAGTTTATTCCGATCGGAGCTGAGATCTACGTAGCTGGATTCCCTGCTCGTCAAGGAGTCTCCTCTGAAAACAGAGACCTGGAGTTTACCTCAGGGATCGTGACCAGCCGTCCTGCTCAACGTCCCGGAGCTTATACCTTGCGCTACAATGCTGTCACCCGAAGCGGCATGAGTGGTGGCCCGGTTCTGGACACAGAGGGCCTACTGGTCGGGATCCATGGCCAGGGGGACGTAGAAGGGAGTATTCGCAACGAAACAGGATCCTCCATTGCTATCAAGACAGGCTTTAACGCCGGGATCCCGATCAACTCCTTTGTCGCGATCAATCAAACGGGGGTCAGCTCCGTTAGTGTTGCGCAAGAAACTCCTTCTGCTCCTCCCGAAGTCGTCCAACTTGAGGATCCTCAAACTGCCCGCGATCATTATGTATTGGGCTTGACTCAACAAGATCAAGGCATCAATGTCCAGGCGATCGCCAGCTTCAGCTTAGCCCTCGAAATGGATCCCAATGCGCAAGCCTATTATCAACGGGGGGTCAGCCACTCTCTTCGCAGCGAGTACGCAGAAGCAGAAGCTGATTTCACACAAGCCCTTGCCTTGGACTCTACCTTAAGTGACGCTTACTCCCAAAGAGCCATTGTCCGGGCTTCTATGGATGATGATCAAGGAGCCTTAGCGGATTTCTCCGAAGCTATACGACTGAATCCTGATGATGTGGTTTCGTATCATAACCGAGCTATTATCCGCAGACGTCAAGAGGACTTTCAGGGATCCTTTGAGGATCTTGATCAGGTTGTGACCTTGGATCCTAGTGCTGCCTCCTACTACAACCGAGCTATTCTTAGGCGGGCCATTGATGATCGGGAAGGAAGCGTTTCAGACTTCTCTCAAGCCATCGCACTCAACCCAGAATTCACAGAAGCCTACATCAATCGGTCTCTAGTCAAGCGTAGAGGTCTGGGAGATTTGGAAGGTGCGATTGAGGATCTAACCGTTGCCTTGTCCATCGAACCTGATAACGCGGTAGCTCACTATAATCGAGGACTATTCCGTCGGGATCTGGGAGATTATGAGGGTGGACTACAGGATCTACAATCATCAGTGACTCTGTTCCAACAGAATGGAGACACCTTCAATGCAGACAAAGCAATTGAGGTGATTGAGCGACTCCAACAGCAACTGGATTCCGATGGACCTTGATATTCATCGTGAGTCAGATTGAGAGAGCCAATCTAGATAAGCCTGAATAGAGATGCCCCAACTCAGAGGAGTAATCTGCTGGAGTTGCTCTGGAGAAGGTTGGCTTCCATCTGCAAACCTATAGGCCCCAAACCCAGGATCCCGCCCTTTGACTCGACCATTGATCCCAACCAGAAATCCATCAGAAGAGAAGATGGGTCCTCCACTCATCCCAAGCTCAATATCATTAGTATAGCCTAGATCATATCCTGAGGTGAGAGCACGTGAGAGCAGCAAGTTTATCTGTCCCTCAGTTTGACGAAATGCCTCTATCCCCAAGTCAAAAGTTGTTAGAGTTGTCCCTGTTTGGTGAGTAGGAAACCCAAGTGAATATACCTGATCACCGATCGCGGCTGGCCTCATTTCCGGTATTGCTTGCCCATAATCACGGCTGCTTATAAATCGTAGTAGAGCCAGATCGTTGTCGTTAACGAGTATGGGTTTAGTAGAAGGTTCGTACTGTTGTCCATCATGAGTTAGGATGAGAGTCCCTGACCCAAAAGCTACTACATGACGATTAGTCAGTACAGTGTAGGCTTGCTCCTCTTGCTCAATTATCACCCCACTTCCAGAGGCCACAATTTCCCTCTCGTCAGAGTCAGTAGATAGATCAGAAGAGTAAATCAGGATCCGTACAACTGACTGACGCAAGGATTCCTCCACCGGAAAAGGGGTAGCGTTCCCCGTGGAGGGGGTAACCCAGATCGCAAAGCTCAGCAAGAAAGCTAAACCCTTAGTCCCATTCCAGGGATTAGAGTTGATCTGACCATTCCAAAACGTCATTATGCTTTAGAGTTCTCTCAAGTCATTTTGAGGTCTAGGAGGCTGAACGGCGGGAACTGAAGAGTTAGATTCGTATTCAATCCTACTCCGGACATCGATGTAAGGGATCTCCGCATTTTCCAAAAGAGAGGGAAGACCTGCTTGTCCTTCTCGCCAGGCAAAGAATTGATTGAGTGTAGCAATGGGATCCTGATCGGGTTTTAGAGTGTAGATCAACCCTACACAGGGACCTTGATCCTGAGTAGCAGTGCAGATCACGGGTTGGTTATTCATAACTCCAATAGTCACAAAATCCAGCTCTCGCCTCACCCGATAGTCCTCTAAGCGTTGGCTAACCTCAGCACATCGCCTAGTCGGAGTCCACCCTGAGCCAGAGAAATAATCCGAGACCCATTTAATCCAGAGTTCCTGTCCCCCCTGACTATCCTGGTAGACAGTTAGAGGAGGGTTGGAAGTACTATTACACCAGAAACCACTCTGTCCTGGCAGGGGTTGCCCATAGGCATCTGGAATCCATAGAGAACATAAGATCAATGAGGACCACAAGCAAACTTGACGTAAAGCCATTCCAGCCTCCCTTTATTTTAGGATACAGACTAAATGTAGCAGATATCAGACCTATCAGCGCTTTGAGCTTGACAGACAGAGAGAAAATCCATATCACCTCCCAGGGTAAACGCAAGAAAAATGTATCGAAATGATCTTGACAATAACACTTAG
>CAZONZ010000462.1:0-3336 GCA_964581005.1 uncultured bacterium | reverse complement strand
CCCCAACCAAGCCTATCGGCTATGGTTGGAGCACTGCGACGAATCTTGGTAGAGAGGATCCTAGCCTCGCCTCAGCATCAATCTTCTATCTATTGCTATCTATTGCGCCAGAACGTGATCAAATTTCTTGGAGTAGTGATCGCGTTTGATCGGTTGGCATCCGTGGACCTAAGGTAGTCACGAGGCGGGCTGAAGCAAGGGAGGCTAATTTACCCGCTTGGGCAAAACTCATGCCATGTGTGATCCCATACAATAAGGCTCCAGCATACATATCCCCTGCCCCAACGGTATCGATGGCTTTGACCTGGAACGGCTCGATCTCGATCAGATCCTGACCATCAAAGATTAAGGATCCGTTTGGTCCTCGTGTGATGGCAAACTGCTTGGTCAGAGTCTTGAGATACTCCATGGCAGTATTCAGATCTTCGGTATCCGCCATACCTAAGGCTTCACTTTCATTGGCAAACAGAAAATCAACGCCTGGCCCGATCATGTCTAGCAGCCCCTCTTTGAAAAACTTGACCATATTCAGATCCGAGAGCGAGAGAGAGACCTTTTGGCCTGCTGATCGGGCAATGTCACGGGCGTGGATCGCAGCTTGGCGAGCTTCTGGAGCGGTGACAAGATAGCCTTCCATGTAGAGATACTCGGCTTCCCGGATCGCATCGGGGATCAATTCAACCTGGGAGAATCCACCTGAGATCCCTAGGAAAGTCGTCATGGTTCGATCGGCATCGGGGGTAACCAAGACAATGCATTTGCCAGTCACTCCTTCTTGCCGGACTTGCTGCTGCAAATTAGTATCCACCCCGCAGCGGATCAAATCTTCCAGATAGAACGATCCGGTTTCATCATTAGCCACTTTGCAGGAGTAAAAGGCTTTGCCACCAAACTGGGAGACCGCGATCACGGTATTGGCTGCTGATCCACCACAGCTGCGTTTTGTGGTTTGGCCATCCAGATGCGCCATAATCCGATGCTGGTGCTCCTCATCAATCAAAGTCATCACCCCTTTGTCGATCTGAAGCTCCTGCAGGGCCGATGGGGGAACCTCAAATTCGATATCCACCAACGCATTACCAATGCCATACACGTTATAGCGAGCCATTCGACTGACCTCATCGGGATCAACAACAAACCTTCAACACCATAGCAGGATGCCGCCAATCTGGATCAGAAGATTCCTGGGTTCGCAGGGCTCAGCACAAGGCAGGGTTCGTGGATCACCTGTTAGGGTTGAGTATATGCTAGAGGGATACTAAGCTTTGTCGGCAAGAGGATCAGCCTCAATGAATAGATATGCGCGTGATAGATCACCCGTTCGTAGCGATCATTTGTCTGATTTACTACCAAAGTAGAAACCAATGGCTGTTGCTAAAATTGTGGTCAGTGAGCTTAGTGTGAACGTGATCAGGTCGTTTGCATCAGTTCAGGATAATTTCCCTAAGAGTCCCATCTGGCCTTTGGATAATGATCTTGCTACCTGCTTCAATTTCCTTTTGAAGTAAGTCTTCTGTGCGAACGGCTTGGCGAATAATATGAGTTGTAGAAGTATTACGCTTTCTCGCCAAAGAATCCAGCTTTTGTGCTGTATCTGCATTTAATACAACTTGCATTCTTCTGCTCTCACTAACAGCTTCAAGGCTCTTGGTTACCCCTTTACTCTGGCCAGAATTATTTAACTCTAAGCTTTCGCTGTTCATAGATCTAACTCCTAAGATCCGTCAGAGTCTATAATGTACACAAAGAATACGGGTCAAGTCAACCGATCACATACGCTTTGTTAAGCAAAATTCATATCATACAGACGCATTCTACACACATTTTTTCCAGAAGTGCCCAGAAGTGGCTTCGCTTAAGTTTTATCCTAGATCCGTTGAAGCTTGCTAGGATCTCAATCGCCTTGCTGCTGCATTATGTTCAAGTTATGCCTTCCGCTCCTGATCGTGCCCAATTGGATCTCTTGGCTACGGAGCCTTTGCCTGTCTGGGTTGAAGCCTGGGTAGACAGTCCTGGTGTCCAAGGATGCTACACCTATCGTGTTCCAAGCGATCTAACGGTTCAGATCGGGGATATCCTCGCTGTTCCGTTTGGATCCCAGATTGTGGGCGCGATCGCGGTTCAATTTTTAGACCGTTTACCATCTGATTTGAAACCCGATCAGATCAAACCGATCGATGAGGTTGTGGCCTCAGGATTACTACCTACTGCATTCTGGCCCTTGCTGGAGCGAGTCGCTGCATATTATTTTACCTCACTCCCCCACGTGATCCGCACTGTCCTCCCGTCTGGACTGCTGAATCGATCCCAACGACGAATCCAGCTGAATCGATCCGCGTCCCAGTTTTCCGCTACATCTTCTCCATCACGATCTCAGATTTCTTTTTCAACTCCAGCCCAAGCGATCCTCGATCTACTGGAAGAGAAACAGGGGGATCTCTCCTGGATCTATTTGAAACGGCAAGTGCCTCAAGCTGCTCAGGGGTTGCGAGAATTGTTGCGATCGGGAGAGGTAAAAAGTTACTGGCAGGAGCGATCGGTTCCCCAACCCAAGCTGCAGCAGGCTGTGACACTCTGTGATGATACTTGCGAAGGCTTAAGCAATCCCCAGCGGGATGTGTTGATCAGTTTGAAACGCTTAGGCGGAGATCTATGGTTAACCGAATTACTCTCGCAAACCGGAGCGACTCGTGCCACTGTTCAAGCCCTAGCCCGCAAAGGTCGAGTTCAGATCAGTCAGCGGGAATACCTACGGACTCTGGCTGGCCCAGAGGTGGCTCCTGATCAGCCCAAGCCTTTAACCCCAGAACAACAAACCGCAGTGGCAACGATCCTGACTCAACAAGGCCATTACGGTTGCTTTCTGCTGCATGGAGTCACCGGATCCGGAAAGACCGAAGTCTATTTGCACACGATCGCTGCGATTCTAGATCAGCACCAATCAGCTTTAGTTCTAGTGCCTGAAATTGGCTTAACGCCCCAACTCACCGATCGGTTTCGGGCTCGATTTGGAGACAAGATCCTGGTCTATCACAGCGGTTTGTCAGCAGGAGAACGTTACGATACCTGGCGGCAGATGGTGAATCCCCAGCCGCAAGTCGTGATCGGGACTCGGTCTGCGATCTTTGCGCCATTGCCCAACCTTGGGGTGATCGTGCTGGATGAAGAACATGATGACAGTTACAAACAGGATCAATCGCAACCCTGCTACCATGCCCGTACCGTAGCCCATTGGCGAGCTGAGTTAGAATCCTGTCCTCTGATCCTGGGCAGTGCTACTCCTGCAGTGGAAACCTATGCTGCCACTCTGATCGATCCCACCCCCCACCCCCCACC
>CAZONZ010000461.1:0-3346 GCA_964581005.1 uncultured bacterium | reverse complement strand
ATCTGGACGTGCTGTTTGATATTGATAATGGTCGGATCGGTTTCCGTCTGCCGGGATAGGTTATGGAACTAGGTTAGATCGTTCGGCTGGGTTCCCCTCAGCTCACTCTGCAGGCATTAAATTATACAACCAAATCAGTTCCGTTGACATTTTTCTAACCACTCAAGCTGTAGTGGGATCCATTCACATGGATCAGCCCCAGGGCAATTGACAATTTTACTCATGCAGTTGAGAATAATTCGTATTAGATTGAAAGATCAGATGGCGTCTCCAGCATCAGCACAATTTCAATAACGATGGCTATCACTATCTCACGGGAAGATTACGACCAACTGTGGCAAGCGCAAAATCCGACTCTAGATCTGAGCAAGTCATTGATCAATACAGCCTTTTCGCCGATTATCAAGTACGGGCTTAATCTCCTCGCCCTCATGGGAAACGGAATGGGGTGTGCCAATCAATTCACGAAAGGGCTGTATCAAGAAAAATTAGCTCAAACTCGAACAAAGTTGGCACCTGTGATTAATACTTATCCCCGGATCCTACCCATTGACTTTAATGGGAGTACTTTTTATGTCTACTCCTACAGTAGTAGTATTGCTGCTTTACTTGAAGAGCTTGGCTTTCAACTCGTGCTACTAGAGGGTTTACCACGGGAAACAGCCCATTCACCAGAAGCACCTCAAATTTCAATTGAAGCCTTAGTACGGCTCGATCCAGATATCATCCTTGTCGTAGCTTGGGACAAGAGTAATTTATACGATCCTGAACCGGCGGCTAAACGTCAATGGGAGGAAATACCTTTGTTACAAAATATGCAAGCCGTTAAAGAGGGACGGATCCGTTTTGTAAGTGGACAACTTTGGGGCGGTACTAGAGATGGTCCGATCGCTTATAACCTGATGTTTGAACAACTGCCCGATCTGCTGCTTCCCTTCGTCGAAGAAAAATAAACCTTGAAACCCTAAGTCCGCAGCTAGAAGGAACTCTCAGCGGGATCTCTCCGGCAAAAAGTTGGGATCTATGATTTGCTCAAAGGTATAGGGGCAAGTGGTGGGGAATGTCATCTTATCCAAGTTTGTTTCCTTGGCGGCTTGCAGGATCCCTAGCTGATAGCCTTCGGTAAGCAACTCATCCATGGATCCCTTAAGGCTGGGATTGCCTCTCAGCACGATCCCTAGTTGGATCCGTTGTTCTTCAATCGTGAGTGCCCAACTCCGGCCTCGCCGCTTGGATTGATACTGCCACTTGAGTCGATGGCTAAGAAGTACCGCCAGACGGTTACGAAATTCTTGGCGCTGCTGTTTGCCCAAGGATTCCACCTCCTCGATCAGGTTCGGGATGTCCAGCTCATCCCAGCGATGGGATCCCAGTAATCGGGCTTGCTCCTGTGTCCAGGCTAGAAAATCTTGGTCATAGAGTGTGTTAGTCATGATTGATTAGGATCCCTCCGGCAAAAAATTGGGATCCATGATTTGCTCAAAAGTGTAGGGGCATGTGGTGGGAAATGTTGCCTCATCTAGGTTGGTTTCTTTGACCGTTCGTTGGATCCCTAATTGATAGCTGACCTTGAGCAAATCATCTAGGGATCCCTTGAGGCTGGGGTTGTCTTGCAACAGCTCCTTAACTTGGATCCGCTGTTCTTTGATGGTGGCTATCCAACTCCGTCCTCGTCGCTGAGGTTGATACTGCCACTTGAGCAAGTGACCTAGCAACACCGCCAGACGGTTACGAAACTCTTGGCGCTGCTGTTTGCCCAAGGATTCCACCTCTTCGATCAGGTTCGGGATGTCCAGCTCATCCCAGCGACGGGATCCCAGTAACCGGGCTTGCTCTTGAGTCCAGGCTAGAAAATCTTGGTCATAGAGTGTGTTGGTCATAACTGGGATCCCCCATCCAGTCGCTGAACATTATGCCAATGTTGGCACGGCTGATCGCTACTTTGCCATCAGGGACCCCAGCTGCTGATCTGAATTACTCGACCGTGTAAGGGTTTGAGTTTTTTCCCTGGAGAAGATCCTTAAGTACCAGTAGATGGATCTTGAGATTCCACCCGGATCAAAGAATCCCTTTCGAGAACTGTGAGATCGTCTTGATCGGCTTGGCTAAGGCTGATCGAGAACTTCAATCCGAACCCGCTCAACCCCAGCCTGGATCATGCCTAGGGCTTCAGCAGCAGCCACTGAAACATCGATCACACGACCCGGAGTAAATGGACCTCGACCGTTGATCTCAACAACTGTCCGTTGGCCATTTGCTAAATTGATCACTCGGACCAACGTTCCCAACGGCAACGATCGATGCGCAGCGGTAAAGTTGTGCTCTGAGTCTGCAGAAGGATTGTACTTGGAGGGATCGAACCAGGAGGCATACCCCTCTTGCTGCTGTTGGCTCTTGGCTGGGAGATAAGCCGAAAGCGGATTGGGATTTAACTCTGGATCAGCTAAGGGATCTTCTAGTTGCAAGGGATCTGGGAAAGGAGGTGCTTGGACAGGAGGTGCATTCAACAATAGACGACGCAAACGGTTCGTCGCCAGTAGAGCGGCATCGGCTGGGGTTTTGGTTGTCCCAACCAATAGAATGCCCTGATCAATTCGCACCAATTCTCGATCATTAATCCGAATAGTGTACTGGAAAACCGAATTAGTATCGGCATCAGCAGGCGGCGCGGATTCAACCAAATCCAGGGTAATGTCTTGGTTGCCGAGGTAGCTCTGGCTGAGTTGGTTCAGTTGAGCCGCTAGAGAACTTGCCCGCAGTAAGGGAGTTTCCTGATCCCTGTGGGTTTCCACAAAACTGATCACAGGCAGATCGCGTAGATAGACCGTGGAAACCGCTTTGCCATCCATCATGTACTGATGCAGGGTTGATACAGGCAGATCCCCTCGGATCTCATCTTCCTGCCATTGACCGATCTTGAGGGCCGGATTCAAAGCAATGGCCTCGATCCCGGCAGATTGAGTCTGGGTAGGGATCAACCCTTTCCGTTGCGCTGGAAGGATCGAGGGTTGGGAAGATTGATTGGGGGGATCAAGCGTGGCAGGCTTCAGGATTGGGGCACTGAGGGTGGCAGGGGCCTGAACCGGAGGAGGTTGGAGCAGCGGTGTGTTCGATCGGAGCGGAGTCTGAGTTGGATGATTGGCTAGGGTGGAATTGGCGATAAGGTGGGGGAGTGAGGCGATGGCCGGATCGCCTAGAGGTGTTCGATCATGCGGGGGGGAAGAGATCCATCCTAAGGCTGTCCGGAAGGATGGGAGGAGTTGACGAGGTGCTGAGGCCGATGGGGAAGAGACGGGTGGGTTTAATTCAACTCAGGGATTTTTTAGTGTTGGCTTAACGAGTACCA
>CAZONZ010000460.1:0-3346 GCA_964581005.1 uncultured bacterium | reverse complement strand
CCCCTTGCAGCTTGTTCTCCATGGATTTCCTAGACAGCATTCTATACCGCTAACGATCCAAATTATCAACGTAGAGAAGTATGAAAACGGCTGAACCACCAAGTGTTTTTGGACTTCGATACCCCATCTCTGGAAACTCATCTGCAAGCATAATTGGAACATTGCCAAATTGCCAATACGAATCTTCGCGTGCATCACTTTACCACTAGAGTCTGCAAGACGAACATATTCTGTTGCACCAAATGCATCTTGTTAGAAATCAATGGCAGCGTTCGCACCTGAAACAATTAAATAAGGCGTTACGGTCATATGTAGGCTCCGATTAAAATTCTGAACGCTCTCACTCTAGCCTGATTTTGAAATCAGAATTCAGTTTCAGTTTCCTGCTCCTGTCGAGGACTGAGCAGCATAACGGCTAAGTTCAGCGGTGCATTTTAGGCTTTCAGTAAAATCCCTTACGTATGAGCCTACACACTTACGCCTTCTTCCCATGGTCGCAATGCTAAACCCTAGATGAATAAATAGTCATACCATCCCCGCCTTGCTGATCTGCTTTTCAATCACATTCAACAGATCATCCGTGCTCAGCTTTCCCCAACGGCTATCTCCACGCTCTATAGCCTGATCAATGAGTACAGTCCCGATGGGTGTCGAAGAAGCTTGAGTGCTTAGCGATCCTCCCCCATGCAACCAATGTAGTCATAAATTATTCACGAAAAGCATTCATCAACAAGCGGACGCAAGATCTTTAGATCTCACATCCGCCTGTCTCACTCATCATACAGCTCGATCCCATGGGATCAGAGCACCCTAACAAACATCAAGAACCGATTGTCCAGAGCTAACGAGGAGTTGGTGCACTCAGAACGCCTCAGGGAGTGAAGCGGCATTGATCTTGCGCTTACAGCTCCAGATCGCTGGCATAACAAGCTGAATGGCCCCGCCGATAGATATCATCGGTGATCGGTTGAAATCCTACAGCTACCAGATCAGAGTCGGACGGAGCAAACACACGTGCAATCGCTCTAGCGATCTGAGAAAACAATGTCAACATCTCTTGTCCTCCTTGTTTGATGTAGATAGGCTTTACTCCAGCAAAAATCTGTTGCAAAACCAATGCCAGCAACTCAACTGAAACCTTCGCAGAACCTGTCAGCTGGGACAGACTCTAGCGGAATCTATACTGTCCTACTGATGACGCACAATTCTATCTGGATCCTCAATGTCCGATGATTGACTCAGTCACATCAATCGGCTTGAGTAACTCCCATGGTCCTAGGTGAGGACATCCATCCGCGAGATCCCTTGATTCCCAGCAGACAGGGTTAATAACAGAGAGAACAGGAATCGGATCATCAGCTTGTGACCTAAGGTTGACTCACGACCTATCAACAATCAGTTGATCAAATCCATCGTTTAGAAGCGTTACTCAAGGGAGCAACAGATGGATAAATTGGCCAGCAAAGCTATGATCCAGTTGATCCTTTTTCACTATCAACCTCCTTTGCAGAACCCTTACTCTTTTACCATAGGGTGCAGAACCCGGTTCGCCAAGTCTGTGCAACTGATCTTAATAAGCCACCCCAAGAGTTAAAGATAATGGCAATGGTTGAACATACTTTCGTTGATATCTTGATACGTAACTTTAGAATCTTGCGTTAGGTGCCAACAGTTGATCAGGATCCTAGGTTTGTAGAATCAATTCTGAATATATATGGAAACTTTAGGGATCTAGTCTAAAAAATGTGCTTGAAGGAGACGATTGCGAAAGGAAGGATCGTCCGTAACAACACCATCTTTGTACTGGAGGATCTCAGGGATCTCAGGATGCTTTGGCGTGCCCAAGATGGCTCACAGAGGGGAATTCCTGCAATCACTGCGGTCCCCCAGAGGCTGTCGAACTCCTGCTGGGGGACTATGGGCTAGGTGTGCCGATCAATTAAAGCTATAGATCTTAGAACGGATCGACGGTTGCAGACTCGGCCAGACTAACGATCGTGCCGCCAGCTTTCGTGATGCGGCTGACTTCCTGCGATAGGCGCGAGAAGGGTACTTTATACTCCACAACACTGCGCCGGACTCCTTTCCCGATCACGCCAGACACTCGGATCGTGAATAGCTTATCCACATTGGGTAGATCAGAGCTGCGGGCTGGACGAGCGGAGCCTGATTGACCAGCTCGTTCCAACAACACCCGCCAGGTTCGGGGAGCTCCTGGAGCCAAACAAAAGCTGACGGTGTATTCTCCACTCAAACTGGGATCATCTGCCTGAAGCTTGACCGGAGTTCCCTTCGCCAACTTCATTTCGCCAGACTTAGCCATTACTTTGATCCCTTGCCAGTCTGGAGCTACGTCTGTGAGCTGCTCCACTTCAAAGGTTTGGTTCCCCTCGGCCACAAGCAACATGGTCATAAGCAAATACTCAACTCTAGCCCATCCTACCGACAGAGATTATTGTACAGCTGTGGGGGAATGCTGCAGCCGCCCATCTCAAAATCTACCCAACCTTGATCGTTCTCATTGATCGACAGACCCCCTGATCCTGCAAGGATTTTCGGCCAATTTTGCAGATCTAGTGCCTCAGATCGGGTTCTCGGATAGAGTTGGCGGTAGAACATGGGCTTGGGGAAATCCAAATGGTAGTTAGGTCACTGGACAAACGTCGTGCTCAATTAAACACTCTTCGTTGGGGATCTGCGTCTCTGGCCTTGCTAGCAGGCGTCGTGCTGGTGAGTTGGAGTAGTGTGGGGATCACCTCTGCACAGGCACAATCCCGTCGGGTGAGCCGCGAACTGGTGGAAGTGTGTGGCGATTACCGCTGTGAAGACTACCACTTCGCCGTCCGCGTCCCGATCCAACCGGATGACACGATCATGGAGGTGCAAGAGCGGCTGGATGAGGCGATGTTTCGGGAAGTCGATCGGATCTTTCGTGCCCGTCCAGATGTTCTGCGCGTGATTCTGGAAGGACGGATCTATGACGGCACCGATCGGTTTGTCTCCAGAGAGGTTCTTGTCCGGACACTATTTGTCCCTCGCCATCGCTGGGTCGTGGGTCGCTACAATGTTGAAGACGATTCGGTTTACTTCGAGGAGCTCCTGCCTCAGATCCAGGCATTGCTTGAACCCGTGACGATCGAGTTGACTCCTCCAGACGCGGAGGCTCCAACTGCTCCTGGAGCAGCCCCTGCCTTACCGCCTTTACCGCCTTTACCCTCTGAAGCCCCTGGTGCTGACCCTGACGCCCCACCTCCTCCTGAGGGAACTGTTCAACGTGGAACGATCGAGGCTCAGTGACATCCTCCCACACTGAATCAAAGATTACAGTGTGGGCTTCCAAGAATCA
>CAZONZ010000459.1:0-3361 GCA_964581005.1 uncultured bacterium | reverse complement strand
CAGCTTCAACCACAGAAACTCGCTGGCCACAGGTGAAAGATAGTTTTTATGCTGTAGCCCAGTCGCTGAAAGTGAGTTGACTTTCTCCATCAGGATTGATCCTCAAACAGGTATTACGCTGCAGGAAGCCATATCTGGAAGCCATATCTGATCGATGTCTTGGTGAAGTAGAGTTGCCTTGTTGGGTTGCCCAAGGAATACCAGCTGGGTCCGTGAAGATCTCAAAGATCTACCTCAAAGATCTAAACAGTGTGATCCCAATGCTCTTCGGATGAGACTTCGGATGAGACTTCGGATGAGACTTTGGATGAGACTTCGGATGATCGGAGTGTGCGGATCATGGGTTCTAGACTGTTGATCGCAAAGATCGTGAGGGTAGAAGACCTTGTCAAACTGGTCTGGAACCTCCAACTGAAGATAGGATGATGTCGGACTGACTCCAACTTTGCTTTCTCAATCCACTTGCCCAATGCCTGCTACTCCCCTCCACCTCGTCCAGATCAGTGATATGCATCTCTTCGCCAAGCCCCACCACAAGTTGCTAGGGGTTGTCACCGAAGAAACCTTCCAGGCTGTTCTCACGGCGGCCAGCTCTCTCAATCCCCTGCCTGATCTCATGTTGCTGACTGGGGATTTGTCTCAGGATGGCAGTCTGGCTTCGTATCATCGTCTGCGTCACTGTCTCCACACGCTCCCGATCGACGTCTATTGGTTGGCGGGAAATCACGATCGATTGCGCAATATGACCTTAGAGCTGAAGGGGGATCGGATTTACGCTGACAAGCTATTTAGCCGAGGGGGATGGTCCTTTATCTTGATCAATACACTGGTGCCTGGAAAAGATAGCGGCTATCTGTCGGATGAAACCTTGACGTTTTTGCACAAAAGCTTGATCGACACTGCAGCCCAACACCAACCTGTGTTGCTCAGTCTGCATCATCCTCCCTTTCAAGTAGACTCAGCCTGGTTAGATACCACAACCCTCCAACACCCTGAGCGGCTATTCTCCATTCTTGATCAGTTTGATCATGTTAAGCTCGTCTTGTTCGGCCACATTCACCAGGAATTCCAACGGATTCGATCGGGGGTTCACTATCTGTCTTGTCCCTCAACCTGCATTCAGTTTTATCCCCAAAGCAACGACTTTAAGCTCGAAGAGATCCCGCCGGGATTTCGGCAGCTCTGGTTGCACGAGGATGGTACCTTTACGACCCAACTCCAGCGGGTTCCGGAGGCCTTTCAATCACCGAACCTGCATATTCGGGGTTACTAGGTGTGGTAAGGTTCCGAAAGGATCGCTCTGAACAAAACGCTGGGTTTGGGTTATGTATATCTCAATCGACAGCCTCCCGTCTGATCTGAATCAGTTGGCTGAGGCCGTCAAGCAAGCGGCTCAGGTCCGTCAAGGGGACTGCATCGGGTTACTCCAGCTTCTCCGCCTTCTAGAAGACTTACATCGCTCCATTTACGACTCAGACTTTCAGGCAGCTCTACCCAGCACTCGCCAAGATCTGCATGAACTGCTGGTTGAGATCGAGGAAGCAGGCAGCTGGCCCTACATGCCCCGAATGCAGATCCATCGGTTAATCCAAAATCTCACGATTGCCGATCAGATCTTGATCAGCCGCGCCGATCAGAGTCCGCTTGTCCCTGCTGCTCCAAACATCGAAGACGATCCCTTAAGCTATGGCGATCACGTATACCCTACATCCTGATTTTCCGCAACCGCATCAAGTCGGTCAAATTGTGGATCACTTGCGGCAGGGAGCTGTCATGCTCTATCCCACCGATACCGTCTTTGCGATCGGGTGTGATGTAACCCACAAACAGGCGGTTGAACGGGTGCGGCAATTAAAACGACTCTCGAATGCTAAACCCTTGACCTTTCTGTGTCCGTCCCTATCCCGGATCGCTGCCTATGCCCAGGTCTCCGATCAGTCCTATCGGCTGATGAAGCGCCTGATCCCTGGCCCTTACACGTTTCTATTGCCTGCGACGAAGTTAGTACCCAAGCTGGTCCAAGATCCCCGACGGCGAACAACCGGAGTCCGAGTTCCAGATCATGCCATTTGTCAAGCCCTTCTGTCTGAATTAGGCCAACCGATCGTCTCCAGTTCGGCCAAGATTGAAGGGGAACCTATCACAACATTGGCAATTTCACCGGAAGAGATCGAGCACTTGGAAAAACAAGTGGATCTGATCATTGATGATGGCTCTCCCTATCGCTCCGAAGTCTCAACTGTGATTGATCTAACAAGTTCAGAACCGTTGATCGTGCGGCAGGGCCTTGGATACGGAGCAGTTGCTGATCTGCTTGAGCTAAACTCAGCTGATCGATAATCGTATAAGAATAACCTGTAATCGAAGAAACACAAGATCTCAAAGAAGTTTTCCGATTGTCCTATCCTTAGTCCTTAGCCAGTCCAGTTAATCATGGAGTCCTTAGTCAGTCCAGTTAATCATTGTAACTGTGCTAAATTAATTAACGGTTCTTTCAGGATCTGAATCAAAGCCTGCGATCTGATACAATTTCTGATACTTAATCTTTTAGATCATAACGATCCCCTAAATCGCAAGCATTCCTCTCCTTTTTTGCTTTTCTTATGATCCATGTCAACCACTTGCGCAAGGTCTATCCGGTCGCCCTCAAAGAACCAGGTTTGGGTGGAACGCTACGTCACTTCTTTCAACGATCCTATCGATATGTTGAAGCCGTTAAAGATATTTCATTTCAGATTGACTCAGGTGAGATCGTTGGCT
This sequence comes from uncultured bacterium, assembly GCA_964581005.1. Lineage (GTDB taxonomy): Bacteria > Cyanobacteriota > Cyanobacteriia > Thermostichales > Thermostichaceae > CAZONZ01. The sequence continues at coordinate 601 of CAZONZ010000459.1, read as the reverse complement.
TTCTGGGCGCGAATGGAGCGGGGAAAACCACGACCCTGAAAATGTTGACCGGGCTGATCTACCCGTCCAGTGGCGAGATCTCTGTGGCCGGATATACGCCCTCTCGCCGCGAGTCTGGATTCTTGAATGAAATCACTCTGGTCATGGGCCAGAAACAGCAATTGATCTGGGATCTCCCAGCCCTGGATTCTCTGCGGATCAATGCAGCTGTGTATGGTATTTCAGATGTTGAATTTCGGAAGCGGTTGGATGAGTTGGCTGATCTTCTCGATCTACAAGCAAAGTTGCGACAGCCTGTGCGCAAGTTGTCATTGGGGGAACGGATGAAGGCGGAGTTGTTGGCAGCTTTGATCCATCACCCCAAAGTTCTGTTTCTAGATGAGCCAACCCTGGGATTAGATGTGAATGCTCAGGTAAGTGTGCGCCGATTTTTGCAGGAATATAACCGCCGCTATGAGGCCACGATCTTGCTGACCAGTCACTACATGGCTGATATTACAGCCCTCTGTCAGCGAGTGCTTGTGATCCATGAAGGATCGTTAGTTTATGACGGAGACTTGGAACAACTGATTGAACGCTTTGCTCCCTACCGCGAGATCAA
>CAZONZ010000458.1:0-3369 GCA_964581005.1 uncultured bacterium | reverse complement strand
TCATCGTTGCCATCCTCGATCCGGTTGAAGCCTTCGCCTCGTTGATCATTGGCTAAGGTGAGGGAGTTGGTGTTGTTGCCAGCATCGATCGCGGGGTGATCGGGGGGGGGAGGGCGTGGGTGAGTTTGGGGTCGGTGCCGGTATTGGGATCCCCTGTCAAGATTGTAGTGCCGTTGGCGGCTAGGAGATCGATCGGGCTAGCGGCAGGATCGACCGTGGCGCTGCCGCAGGTGCCGGAGTCGATCAGGTTGTCTTGTCCAGCAAAGATGAAGCCTTCTGCGATCGTGCAGTTGTCGTTGGTGCTGTTGATAATCAGGTTGTTGAAGAGTTGGGTAGTGGAGAAGGCCCCACCACCCCTGGATGTCCCTGCTTGGTTTGTATTACCAACCAATGGCACAGCCCTTGGCGGCTACCCTAACCAAACCGATGCAGACACAAAGTAATAGATCGTAATTGCATAGGCTAAGGCTAGTTCAATCCTTGTGCTCCAAGGGGCGGGAAATGTACTCAAAGAAATTCAATCAGGTTTCAGTTACGGGCTCGATCCCACAACTGCTGGACATTAGTAGGAAGTACACGGCTGATTTCAGCGATCCGATCTGGCGATAATTCGTCCTTGGTTGCCGCAAACACAGCTTCCAATGCCTTTTCCGTAGACACTCCTCTAGGAAGACCACCTTCTTCGTAAATGCGTCGGATAAAGCGTTCATCAGTGATCCCTAGTGGACCTGAATTAGCAAATGGCGGACGATTTCGGCTCAAGAAGGCCACAAGCGGATTTGTATCTTGCCATAGATCAGAAACCTCTTGACTCAAATTTGGATCGCGTGCTGGAACAGCTTCAGTATGCAATTCACGGGCAACTTGATCCGATTGGGCCGTGGTCATTAGATCGCGCATGGTGCGGAACACAGTAACGGTGAAATCACGAGCATCATAAAGATCAGGAAGCCCAGCCTGAGTTTGCACTTTGACCAGAAACGGTCGATCCATTTCCGGGATCGAGGCACGTACCGACTCTTGCACTTTCTGAGCCTGGATCAATTTAGGCGGGAAGGTTTTCATCTCATCCCACAATGTCTGCCCCTTTGCCGTCAAGCTTGCCGATTGGATCGCAATTTTGGCAGGCAATGGATTTGGACCTTTATCAGCATAGGCATCTCCCGAAAAGCTAGCCTTGACATAGCCTTCCTGATTCAGATAATCTAGGTGGCCCAATAACTCAGCCGTCGAAAGCCCCAGCTCTCCAAGTTCAGACAAATGAGAATCCTGATTCCCTCCTTGCTGAGATTGGATCGAGTTGAGCAGTGTATAAACAACATCATTACGAATGGTGATAGGCATATCTTTGCCTCCTCTAGTTTCACTGGGTTGCAATATGCTAACCTTACCTAGGTGATGTGAATCGGCTGTGAATGAAGTGTTTCACATGAGAATTAGAGGTAGTTTATCAAATGAAAATTTTGGTTGTTGACGATGATGAAAGCGTGATCGGATGGATTCAGGATGCTCTGATCGCAGACAATTTTACAGTGGAGGTTGCTGCCAGTGCCCAAGAAGCACTTGATTTACTCGAATTTTATCCGTTTGATCTGGCTTTATTGGATATAGGATTGCCGGATCTTGATGGGGTTAGCCTCTGTCGTCGCTTGCGAAGCCAGAAATACACATTGCCCATTTTGATCCTGACAGCTCGTAGTCTCACCCAAGATAAAGTTGCTGGACTCGATGCAGGTGCAGATGATTATCTTGTCAAACCCTTTGAAGTGCCTGAATTGATGGCTCGGATCCGCTCTCTGCTCCGACGAGAATCTTCCTCGGCTGAACCGCTTTTAACATGGGGTCAGCTAATGCTCGATCCCAGTAGCTGTGAAGTTAAATATGACCAGGAATTGATCAATGTCAGTCCAAAGGAGTATGCGCTGCTAGAGTTATTTCTACGAAATCCCAAGCGTGTCTATAGTCAGGGAGATATTTTGGAGCACCTCTGGACTTACGAAGATCCGCCAGGTCTAGATACTGTAAGAGCCCACGTAAAAGGGTTACGGCGCAAACTCAAGAGTGGAGGGGCTCCCGATCCTATCAAAACAGTTTATGGCTTGGGCTATGCTTTGAACGATCTCCCCAGCTCTGAACAAGAGAACACATCTAAGCCAGAGGCAGACCCTGATCCCTCGAAGGCTCAACAACAAACTCTTGAAGCGATTAACAAAGCCTGGGAGCGCTATAAACCCAAACATTTTCAGCGATTACAAACTCTCGAACAAGCTGTGATGATGGCTCAAGCCCAGCAATTGGATCACGATCAACTCAAATCAGCTCAGAAAGAAGCTCATAAACTAGCCGGATCCTTAGGAACATTTGGATTTACAGAAGGATCTGATCTAGCTAGACGCATTGAATCACTGTGGGAATCATATCCGGAGGCCCAAGAGATCCAGCAACTCGCAAGCCTGATCAAAGCGCTGCGTCAAACGATGGAACAACCCACTGAACTCACCTCCGATCCACCTCCCCAGCTAGAGTTAACTCCACAACCAGGATCAAAGATTTTAGTGGTTGATGATGATCCAACTGTTTTGACTGCGCTTGAACTGATCCTCAACCCATGGGGATTAACGGTGATCACCTTGAACCAATCAACAGAGTTTTGGCCAACCTTGCTGAAAACCAAGCCTGATTTGATCATCATGGACGTCGAACTAAATGATCAGAATGGGATAGAACTGTGTCAGCAAGTTCGAGATCATGATGAGTGGAGCTGGATCCCGATTCTCTTCTTAACTGCTCACACAGATGCCAGTACTCTGCACCAAGTTTTCACAGCAGGAGGTGATGATTTTGTCACGAAGCCTATGGTAGGCCCTGAGCTTTTGACCCGTTTGTTCAACCGTCTGGATCGAACCCGACTTTTGCAACGAGTTGCCGCTCAAGGAGGATAGAGATCATCACAAAACATTGAGCTATCTTCAATCCAAAAACTTACCCTTCATTTCACTAGGGTCTTGTCAAACCCAGTAGCCCATGCAGCTACGGCTGTTGGCTGACTGTTGATGCTTCTGATTCCAAAATGCTTGTAGATAGACCCAGTTCATAGCTAGGGATCACTCGTAACCGTAGCGCCACAGGAGCGTTAAGTGCTGCTTCTAGTTCAGCTGTCATTTCCTCTTGATCAACATTGCGAATCGTCCCTGCAGGTGCAATAACTTCGGCAAAAACACGAATGGTTTGAGCTTGATCATTGGTAGACTGAACTTCTACTCGGCGAACATCTGCTTCCGTTACAGACGTGTAGCGTTGACGGATTAAAAACTCAATCGTTTGATGAACTTGCTCACGGATCAAAAGCTGTCGGAATGAGAGACCTAA
>CAZONZ010000457.1:0-3394 GCA_964581005.1 uncultured bacterium | reverse complement strand
GCGGTGGCGGCTTGAGCAGCATACTCAGTGGCCAACTGTCGAGATCGATCCAATCCCTGTGTTGCCAAAACCAGTTGGACGGCTTGGGCTAACTCCTCTGGATCTTCTAATTCCCCTTCGATCAGATGCTTCAATTCCGGTTGTTCTTCCAAAGCAAACAATATAGGTGCTGTCAAGTTGCCCTGACTCAGATCGGATCCAGCAGGCTTACCCAAAATCTCACTAGAACTCGTGAAGTCAAGCAGATCATCCACAATTTGGAAAGCGATCCCCAGACAGCGACCGTACTCATACATGGCTTCAATCACGGATCGAGAAGCTTGACTCAAAACCGCTGCAGCCTTGGCACTATTGGCGATCAGAGACGCTGTTTTGTAGAAACTCTTGTCCAGATAATCTTCCAGCGTCAACGAGGTATCAAACTGAGTGATGCTCTGGCGGATCTCACCTTCCGCAAAATGCTTGATCACTTGCGATAACAGCTTCACCACTTCGAGATTATCCAGGTTGGCCAGATACCAAGAGGACTGGGCAAACAGAAAGTCGCCTGCCAGGATCGCAACCCGATTGCCAAAATCAGAGTTGACGGTCGCAATCCCTCGGCGCGTATCGGCCTCATCGATCACATCATCATGGATCAAACTAGCGGTGTGGATCATTTCGGTGATCTCGGCCAGACGGCGATGCCGCTCCGTTAACTGACCCTCAGCTGCTGTCGCACGGGCCGCCAGTAAAACGATCGCAGGCCGGATCCCTTTACCTCTGGCTGCAAAGAGATGTTCTGCAGCTGTCCCCAAGACCGGATGCTTGGCACTGACCAAGCGAGTCAGGTTCTGGCGCATCTGATCCAGATCCGCTTCCACCGGGCCAAAGGGAGAAAGAACTGATGTCATGGCGGCCTAACTCAGCAGGTTTTACAAAATTTCACACATTTCCCCTCATTGTAAAGCACCTGTACCCTACCGTGCCCGTTTTCTGCCCCAAGCTCAGATCAGATCCCTTGCTGAGATCGGATAAACTAAGGTCGGTTGCTGGTCCTGAGTACCCCCAACGCAGGCTGTAGAGCCAGACCCGTTAGGCCATAGAGCCAAACCGTAGAGCCAAACCGCACGATCCAGGCAGTTGAAGAACCACGAGGAATCCTTATGGAGTGGGCTGAGATCCAATCCCTTGCTACACGAGCCATCCGCTCCCATAAACTGTCGCTACGGGATTTTGAGAAGTTAAAGGAAGCGATCCTGGCGGATGGCGAAGTGTCGGACGAAGAAGTTGAGCTGATCAACAAGCTCCAACGCAAAATTCAACAGGGTGAGATCAAGATCGTTGACTGAACCGATCCAATTCCTTGAACGACTCTACTAATCGAGATCAGACGCTGATCACAATCGAAAGCTAATCACGATCGAAAGCCAAGAGTAGCCCCACCTGTGAACATTGGCCCCAGCTGGATCCATTTCAAGAGATTCCTTAGGGTAACGGAGGTTTAGGTTGACAGAACCCGCTACGATTAATCGCACCGTCCTCTGAGATGGATAGCACAATCAGCACCGATGGATTCCCCTGTACTCCGACCCGAAACGATTAGTCAGGTCCGGCAGAAGGCCGACATTGTCGAGGTCGTCGCCGAGAAGTTGGTGCTGCGCAAACAGGGCCGCAATTACGTGGGCCTCTGCCCGTTTCACAATGATCGCAAGCCCAGCTTTCAGGTCAGCCCCAGTAAACAGATCTATAAATGCTTCTCCTGTGGGGCAGGTGGCGATGTCCTCCGATTTGTAACGCAATATGAAGGGATCTCGTTCAGTGAAGCGGTTCTGGATCTGGCCCATCGTTACCATGTGCCGATCCCCAATCGATCCCAGCAGCACCGTCAGGCTTACGAACAAAAGCTGTCGCACCAGGATCAACTGTTAGAGATCTTGGCTCTGGCAACCGATTTCTATCAACATGCGCTGAATGCTCCCATTGGCCACGCCGCTCGTCGGTATCTGGAGCAACGCCAACTGAGGCTGGAAACGATCCAACAGTTTCAGATTGGGTTTGCGCCTCCAGGATGGCAGCCGTTGTATGAATATCTGGTGAATCAAAAACGCTTACCTGTGAAGTTGCTGGAATCGGTTGGGTTAGTCTCGCCGCGTAGCAATGGTCGGGGATGGTACGATCGCTTTCGCCACCGGATCATGTTGCCGATCTGGAATGTGCGGGGCCAAGTGATCGGGTTTGCCGGTCGGGCTTTGGGGGACGAACAACCCAAGTATCTCAACTCACCGGAAACAGAATTATTTGATAAAGGCCAGATCCTCTATGGGCTCAACGTTGCCCGTGATGCCATTGTCAAGCAGGATCAAGCCCTGATCGTCGAAGGCTATTTTGATGTGATCGCCCTGCACCAAGCTGGGATCCAGCAAGCGGTGGCATCTATGGGGACTGCCTTAACTGCTGATCAAGTCAAGTTGCTGCTGCGGTATACAGAATCCAAGCGACTGATCTTTAATTTTGATGCGGATCAAGCTGGGATCACAGCAGCGGAACGGGCGATCAGTACGATTGCAGAACAAGCTCGACGGGGGGAGGTGGAGCTACGTTTACTCACAATCCCAGATGGCAAAGATGCGGATGAATACTTACGCGAGCATGATCCCGCTGAATTTCAAGCATTGATCCAGCAAGCCCCCTTATGGCTGGACTGGCAGATCCAACAGGTTTTGCGCAACAAAGATCTAAGTCGAGCCAGTGATTTTCAAAAAGCCCATCAAGCCTTGGTTAAACTTCTAGCTGGGTTAGGGGGAAGCTGGCGATCGATGTACTTGCATCAGGTTGCCGAACAGTTGAGTCGGGGCAATGGTCGGCTAGCCCGTGATCTTGAAGAAGAACTGCGCCGCAGCATTCGAGCGTACCGCTGGTCAAAACCCGATCAGCCCTCTCCGACGAAAGGATCCAAACTCCTTCAATCCGAATCCCATTTGCTCCAGATCTTTCTCCATTTTGAAGAATATCGCCGCCACATTCGCCAAGAATTGATCAAACGCGAACTCCAATTCAGCTTTACCCCCCACCGCCATCTCTGGCAAAAGATCCTGGAGCTGGTCGTTCAACAACCCGACTTAGAAGATCAAGGAGAGGGTTTGTTAACCAATTTGCGAGCGATCTGTGCTCATGACGAAGAATTAAATCAACGTCTTAGTCATCTACTTTGGTTAGATGAGACTACACGGGTGGCTTTGATGCGGCCTCGGATCGTAGTTCGGGCTGCCATCGCCAACATGGAACTAGAGATCCGGCAAAAGCGTTATCGCTACTGGACCCAACTTTGGGATCAAGCCTTCTCCGCCCGTGATACGGAGATGGCCCAGGAATATCAGGAACGGATCCAGATGGAGTATCAAGCGATCCAGAC
>CAZONZ010000456.1:0-3395 GCA_964581005.1 uncultured bacterium | reverse complement strand
TGGGAATGGGTTTACTGGACTTGATCCAACCCGACAAGGCTCAAGATCCCCCTAAGCAAGATGAGAGGGTACATAACAAACTATTACAGATCGTAGAGAACCCTAAGGGCGGCTGCATGGCAATGATATGCTGCTTCCCAGATTGTCCAACGATTCTAAAGCTCCTCCGGGAGCCGTTGTGTGCATACTTTTATCGAGGAGAAACAGCACGCTATGACTCAGGGATTGAAAGAGGGAGATCCTCGTATTGGAGCACAATTGCCGGAGTTTGGCGGATCCACGGGGGGTCTGTTGAGCACCGCTGAGATCGAGGAAAAATATGTGATCACCTGGACGGGCAAAGCAGGCCAAGTGTTTGAACTGCCCACAGGTGGAGCGGCTACCATGGTGGATGGCAAAAACATGCTGACCCTGGCTCGGAAGGAGCAATGCTTGGCTCTGGGAGCTCTATTGGTCTCTGATTTCAAGATGAAAGACTATCAAATTTTCCGGATCCAACCCGGTGATGATCCGGTTCTGGTTCACCCCAAAGATGGAGTCTTTCCTGAGAAAGCCAATCCCGGTCGGGATACCGTTGGCAAAAACGATCGGACCATTGGCAAAAATCCTGAACCCGGTCCACTCAAGTTCTCCGGCAAGCAGCCCTTTGATGCTTAGTTTGAATTGATTGACCAACTCTTGAGGTCTCATTCATTTCCCATTCATTTGGATCGAATACCTAGCTCATTCGAGGTGTTTGGCATCTCCAGAGTTTGATGGTTTTGATCCTGCATGATCCTCAATCTTTTGTTCAAAAACTGATTTAGATACCCTTTTCATATCCATTTGCTTTTTCCTAGAGCCCTAGCTGGAGTCATTCTGGTTAGGGTTCTTGGCATGAATTGAGGTGATCACGCTCCAGAGCCCACCCATGAACCAACCGTAATCCCCGCTCAGGAGTGCTTTTCCTTGGAGCCAGGATCGAGCTCCAGTTCTCCCCGCCAAACATGCTCCTCAATCAATCGATAGACTCGGATCAGTCCAACTGTGATCTTGCCGTGCGACTCCAGACTTTGATTAATTTCCTGCATATCAGCTTCGGTGATCCAGCCTGCCGCCATCGCCTCCTCCGCCAGTTGCCTCAACCGTTCTAGATCCATACTGCCTCTGTCACCACTGCTCTCTGCCACTTTAGAGCATAAGCGCCCTTTTGATGAAACCCATGGATCAAGCGGGATCCAACCGAATCCAACCGGATCTAACCGATTCTGTCAACTAGCGAATGGGGACAAAACCCGCCTGCCCGATCAGATCCTGGCCTTGATCCGTTAAGAGAAGTTCAGCATAGGCCCGCCCCGCGTCTTCATCCAATTGACCATTTTGCTTCACAATCACAAACAAACGCCGCGTGATCGGATACTCACCTGTGCGAAAGGCTTCGATGTTGAGCTGGTTGCGCTGGGCTGGACATTGAGACTGAGAAATATAGTCCCCCTGGTAAGGCGGGATCCACTCAGACCGTTGCCTCCCGATCGCTAACCCTTTCACCGTACATTGGGGGATCACTTCCGGTGCAGAAGCATAGTAGATCCCGCCCAAATTTTTCGCCACAGCTCTGAGGGAAAGGGTTGTATTTTGGGTGATCTCAACATTCGGCCCAAAAGCTTGATCTTCCAACACCCTTTCGTAGGGGGACCTCAAGCGCGGATCGTTCTAGCTTTGCAACCGCCTTCCATCCGAGATTATACAGGTTATGCGATAGCCTGATCCGACCACTACCCGTAGCTGATCTCACCCCCGGATCCGATCGAGATCCCGCCACTCTCAAACCCACCGCCGGATCTTCTATCCAAGCGATTGAAATAGTCAATAAACTCTAACACCTGCTGCTTCAGATCCTCGGTGGAAACAAAGGTGCCTCATCGCAATAGCTTGCGGATTAAGAGACTAAACCAGATTTTTTCGCGCACCCCTTGACAGACAGACAGACTTGACAGATTGACCCGATGCCAAAGCACGATCAACGTGTTATACTGTTCAAGCTGTAGAAGAATTACGGCGGGCGTAGCCAAGTGGTTAAGGCAGAGGATTGTGGTTCCTCCATTCGTGGGTTCGAGTCCCATCGTCCGCCCTTCTCGATCTAGTTTGGGCTACCTTACACGACGGTATCTTTGTAAAATTCTCAAATTGATCATAATAGCTATCTTGGGGGTGATCAATTCGGGTGACCGCGAAATCACTGCTTCCAGGTAGGAAGAGACCATCAAAGGCAACAGAGTTTGATAGGAGTCGGTGACCTTGCCATTGGGGTGGCAGCGAGTCGAACAACAGCAACAGTGGATTTTCTGAGAAGAATAGTACTCACAACCATCGAGACCACCAGGAGATGTCTCCCTCAGATCTCAAACCGTTTCAAAGATCCTTGTTTCTGTATCTCCTGCTACATTCTGAGTCTGGAATTGCTGTTGATCCTGCGACTCTCCGGTCCTAACTCATTATCTGCAAACCGATTATGCTAGACACGTACAACTCTTAGTCCCTTTTTTTCTGGATCAACTCATGTCATCTCTTTTGCTACTCTGGTCCAACCCAACTCTGCAGCCCTGGATCCTGGCATTGATGATCAATACTCCGATTGCACTGTTGGGCTACTTCTCCCCTCAAAAGGCGCTCACTCGTGCCGGGGTGATCCATGCTTATCTCTTGGGCCTGATCGTCTGGGGCAGCTTAGGGTGGCGAGGCTATCTGATCGTTGCAGCATACTTTTTGATTGGAATCAGTGTGACGAAGGTTGGCCTCAAGCGCAAAGAAGCTAAAGGGATCGCCGAAAAACGGGGTGGCGCCCGAGGTCCGGAGAATGTTTGGGGATCTGCCTTAACGGGAGCTGTGTGTGCCTTAGGCTATACCATCTGGCCCGATCCGTTGTGGTGGTTAGCCTATGCTGCCAGTTTTACAGCTAAGCTTGCAGACACGGTCAGCAGTGAAGTGGGAAAGGCTTACGGTCGGCGCACATTTTTGATCACAACCTTGCAACCGGTTGAACCTGGAACAGAAGGTGCCATCAGTTTAGAAGGGACATTGGCTGGGATCGGGGCTGCAGGAGTCATGGCTGGATTGTCCTACGGAGTGGGAGGCAGTTGGATCCTGATGCTGACGAGCTGGCAGTGGATCGGGATCTGTTGGCTGGCGGGAGTGATGGCCACGTTGACGGAAAGTTGGATCGGGGTAGTATTACAACCGAAGTTGGCATGGTTAACCAATGAAGTCGTCAATGGGATCCAAACCACTTGGGCTGCGATCCTGGCTCTGGCGTTTGGGCTGGGGGTACAGATGATCCTAAAATCTTGGATCCTGTAAAGGGCTAAAGGATCCATTGACGCTGAAGATGTGCCTGAAGATCTGAAGGATCCATTTGC
>CAZONZ010000455.1:0-3399 GCA_964581005.1 uncultured bacterium | reverse complement strand
TGATCTTAACGATCGGATTCACCTACTTGGCTTGGCGACGGATCTTTTATCGCTTGTTTGGGTGATTACAGCTAAACATGGTGCTAACAGTAGCGAGATCAGTGGTGCAACAACAGAGGAGTGGAGGGTCAAGAAGGCAGTCTGGATCAGCCTCTGAGATTGCCCGATCGCAAGATACTAATGATCAACCACAGTCCCAACAAACTTGCTGCCGCAAACAACGCCTGACTGATCCAGGTCACACTGGCGATCTGCGCCTGAGCGGAAATGATCGCCGCCCCCATGATCAACGATCCAACCACAATGCTGAACGAGATCCGGTTGGCCGAATCATCCAAACTACGACGCACCCCATCCAACTCCTGCAAACTCAAGTTCCATCGCAAGGTCTCCGTCGTCACTCGGTTCAGCAACACTTCCAACTGACGGGGGGATTGCAGCGACAAATTCTTCAGATCTAACGCAGTCCTCAGCAGCGCAGGCATCGGCGTCTCCCCCACCAACTGCTGTCGGAACAAATCGGTCATCAACGGTCGGATCTGGTTGGGTAAGTTGTAATCCGGATCTAACTGCCGCGCCACCCCTTCTAAATTGGCCAAAGCCTTTGAACATAAGCCTAAATTTCCGGGCAACCGGATGTGATTCCGCCGAGCTGTTCCCAACACATCGTAGAATAATTCACTGAAATTCACCTCAGATGCTTTCAAGGCATAATACTGCCGCAGCAATTTCTCATAATCACTTTCCAACCGCGCCAAATTCACAGGCCGGATCGGAGTCGCCAATTCCAGAGTCAACTCACTACAGCGCTGGGCATCTAAACTCACGATCGACAAGATCAACTCCAACAAAATCTTCTGGGTACGCGGATCCAAGCGTCCGATCATGCCACAATCTAACAAGGCCACCCGCCCATCTTGCAAGTAAAACAAATTTCCAGGATGAGGATCAGCATGAAAAAAGCCATCAATACAGATCTGCTTGAAAAATGCTCGTGTCAGCAGGCTGGTGATTGACTGTTTCTCGACTTCAATATCTCCATTGTGATTCGATCCTGTAAATGTCGCGGTTAAAAGGGGCACTCCGTTCAGCCATTCCAGAACAAGTAATCGATCTGTGGTCAAGGGCCAAATGATCTCTGGAACCACTAATTGCTTAGGATCAAACCAGCTCGATGAAGCCATATTTTTCCGTAATTCATCGGTATAGTGAGCCTCTTGAGTAAACAACAGTTCTGCCTGCAGGGCATTGGCAAAATCATCGGCCAGCCCAACCACATCGGAAACCTGACCAAATTCAGTGCTTGCCACCAATTCTGCTAAGCCTTTGATCAGAGCAATATCTTGAGCTAAGACCAGCTCGATCCCCGGTCGCTGCACCTTCAAGGCAACTTCTCGGCCATCTGCCAATGTCGCTCGATGGGTCTGAGCAATCGATCCTGCTGCAACGGGATCCGGATCAATCCTGGCAAAGGTTATTTCCAAGGGTTGCTCTAACTGTTGCCGGATCACGATCTCGATCTCGGCCCAGGGGACAGGAGGGACATTCGCCTGCAGATCGGTGAGGGCTTGAATGTAGGGAGCAGGGAGCAGATCAGGACGGGTGCTGAGGAGCTGGCCCAACTTCACATAAACGGGGCCAAGATCGACAAGAATGTTGCGTAAAACCGTGGGAGGGGGTAATTGCGGCTCACCGGGCTTGGATCCGGCCAGCAGTTGGCGCATGTAGTCCCAGCCGTGGCGAAACACGACCTCCAAGATCTCTCCCTGGCGAGCACTGGTTTGGGCGAAACGCGAGAACACAGGCAAACGTGGGCAACCCACGAACGAAAGTCTCTCCCAGGATAATCCCTCCCTCCTCGATCGGCTGCCATCCTCAACGGGAGCAAGCTCTAAGCACCTGGGCTCGATCCTCAAGCTAATTGGCGGAAATGTAACCGGCTGATCCATCCGCTGGGAGACTCCCCGACTAGAATAAGAAAAGTGTCTTGCGCGATCGCTTGTTTTGAACCTCGCAACCTTTCCTCAACCCGCCGTCACCCGCCAGCTAGCCAACGGATTGACGGTGATCCTCCATCCCACTCCCTTTAATGATGCTGTAACCGTCGATGTCTGGATTAAGACGGGCGGACGCCATGAAGCGCCTGATGTGAACGGGATCTCCCACTTTCTCGAACATATGGTCTTTAAGGGGACGGAATCGATCGGCCCTGGAGATCTCGATCGAGCGATCGAAGGGCGAGGGGGGATCACCAATGCGGCTACAGGCTACGATCACACCCATTTCTACATCACCGTCGCAGCGGCTGATCTTGCCGATACATTGCCTTACCTGGCCGGGATCTTGACCGCAGCAAGGATCCCCGCCGATGAGTTTGAACGGGAACGACAGGTGATCTTGGAGGAAATGCGGCGAGCAGCGGATAATCCCGATTACCAAGCAATGCATCTGTTGCTTTCGACTGTGTATCCTTACCATCCTTACGGTCGTCCTATTCTGGGGACTGTGGACAGTGTCACGCGGCTGACCCCAGAGATCTTGCGCCACTATCATCGCCAGTGGTATCGACCTGAGCACATGACAGTTGTGGTGGTCGGTGGCATCGATCCTGACTCAACCCTGCACCTGATTGAAGAGACATTTCAGTTTCCTGATCCTTTAGACATCGAATCACCATCGTTGAACTGGATGGATCCTGATCCGCAGTTGAGTGAAGTGCAGCGTCTAGAAGCGATCCAACCTCGGACTGAGCAAGCCCGCTTGATGTTCGCTTGGCCCACCGTTTCAGCTCAGAACTGGGATGATGCTTGTGGCTTAGATTGTTTAGCTTCGATCTTGGGGGATGGACGGACCTCGCGGTTAGTGCAACATTTGCGAGAAGAGCGGGGATGGGTGCGGGGGATCGGGAGTTCCTCCACGACCCAGCGAGATCATGGCCTATTTCAGATCATGGCCTATCTTGATCCCGCGCAGTTGGAAATTGTTGAGGCTGCGATTTTGGCTGAGATCGAACGACTTCAGCAGGATCGGATCCAACCCGACGAATTGGCCCGAACTCAACGGATCCTTTCCCATGAGTTGATTTTTGCTGCCGAAGCCCCCAGTCAACTGGCCAGCATGTTTGGCTACTACACCTCCCTCCAGGATCTCAGCCTGATCCAACATTATCTAGAGCGGATCCAAACGATCACAGCAGCAGAGCTCCAGACATTGGCCCAACGCTATCTCTCAACCCAGGCCCATATTGTCGTTAGCCTCAAACCTTCAAGTCGATCGTCCGGATCAATGCCCTTGATGACGCCACGAGAGCTAGCTGTGCGGTAAGCGAGAACCTATCTAGATTTATTGACACTCCCCGGCCTAAAGGCGCGGGGATTCTCAGTTCGCTGGGAGTCCATG
>CAZONZ010000454.1:0-3416 GCA_964581005.1 uncultured bacterium | reverse complement strand
GTGGTGTTGAGGTTGCTACATATTTCTTGATATCAGATCAAGAGTCACAACGAGCATGTTAAACTCTGTTGCGATACTGAGTCTGTTGGAACGTTAAGGATCGTAAATCTATGCAAGCTCTGATGCTCCTGGCTTCCCTCCCTGAAGGGTTTGAGTTGTTTGATCCGCTTGTGGATCTGCTGCCGATCATTCCTGTTTTGTTTTTCTTGTTGGCGTTTGTCTGGCAAGCTGCGGTTGGCTTCAAGTAATCCCTTGCATTAAAGGCAACACCTGTGATTCTCAGCGTGGTTCTGGGTTATGTCTAGGTCGCTAAAGCGGTCTCTCACGGGTGTAGCTGGCCTGGTTGGGATCGCCACCCTGCTTAGCAAAGGGATGGGATTTCTCCGTCAGCTCCTGATCGCAGCGATTTTTGGATCTGGAGTAGCCTACAGCTCTTTTGCTGTTGCCTATGTATTACCGGGATTCTTGCTGATCTTGCTGGGCGGGATCAACGGCCCCTTTCATAGCGCCATTGTCAGCGTTCTCAAAAAACGACCCGACTCCGATCAGGCTGCTTGGTTGGAGTCCATTACAACGTTGGTGGGCTTCATTCTGGTGGGGATCACTATCCTTCTGATGGTGGGGGCCGATCCGATTGTCCGTCTGATTGCACCAGGGGCGAGTGCTGAAGTCCATCAGTTGGCTGCGACTCAATTACGGATCATGGCTCCTTTGGCCCTCCTCGCGGGGTTGATCGGGATCGGGTTTGGCACCTTGAATGCATCGGATCGGTTTCTCCTGCCTGCCGTCAGCCCAATTTTGTCGAGTGGCATGGTGATCGGAGCTTTGCTGCTGTTTGGCTGGACTCGTGATCCTCAGATCCTGGCTTGGGGTACGTTGCTAGGCGCTGTAGCTCAGTGGTTGGCTCAGGTTCCGTTGCAGAGTCAACTGGGGTTGGGGCAGCCCCGTTTACGCTTTGATTGGGGATCGCCGGAAGTCAAAGCCGTTGGATGGTTGATGTTGCCTGCCGTGATCTCGTCTGGGATGGTTCACATCAATGTTTACGTAGATATGTTTTTTGCTTCATTTATTCCAGGCGATCGAACCATCGGAAACTTGGGTTACGCACAGTTGCTGGTTCAGACTCCCTTGGGGATTTTGTCGAATATGGTCCTGGTCCCTTTAATGCCGCTCTATTCAAGTTTGGCGGTTTTTGAACGCTGGCCAGAATTTCGGAAACGGATCCGGCAAGGCTTGGTCGTGACAGCCCTTTTGATCCTGCCCTTGTCCATGTTGCTGATCGTTCTTGCGCAACCGATTGTCCAAATTGCCTACGAACGGGGCCAGTTTACAGCGGAAATCACCCAGGACGTCGCAGCATTACTGGCAGCCTACGCGATCGGGATGTTGTTTTACCTCTTGCGAGATGTGATCGTCCGGATCTTTTACGCCTTAGAAGATGGCCGCACCCCGCTCCTGATCAGTGGTGTCGGGATCGGACTCAATGCTGGGCTCGATTATGTCGGGATCCAATTCTTTGGGGCTCCGGGACTAGCATTAGCTACAGCTGGAGTCAATGTGATCGCTTTGATCATGCTAGGGATTGCTTTGCAGCGTAAGGTGGGTGGGATCCCGTGGCGTGAGATTCTTGTCATCGTGTTTCAACTGATCGGGATAACCTCGATCGGGGGAGGGGTGGTTTGGGGGATCTGGAACTACTTGCCCAGTTGGAGCGGAATGCCGGATCTGATCTGGACCATGACCAAAGCAACTATTGCTGGAGGAGTCGGTCTAGGTGTATTTGGATTAGGGGCTTGGATCCTGAACATCCCTGAACTGAAAACTGTGATCGATCGATTTACAAAACGCATACCTCCCACCTAGGATCTTGAGATCACAAGTCCTACTCGAACTTTATATCATCTTGTCCTAGTACCTTAGGTCGCAACTCTAGACAGGGTGGAAAAACCATGTTTTCAGGATCTTGAGATCACAAACCCTATCCGAACTTACGTCTTTGTATACTAGAGTGTTCCCACGATCTGTTTGAGTGTTTCCCGCAGCCAAATGTGGACTGGATCGTGATCCGCTAACTGACTCCACAGCATGGAAACAGTCCAAAGAGGGGACTCAAACGGGAGTTGAAACATGCCTAATGTCGGACTTTCGACGGGATCATCCAAGCCAGCATCATCCGATACATTAGCCACGTTAACCGGATCTGATACCTTCGATCCAGCTCCCCAACACCAAGCTCCACCCAAAGCATGAGCCATTCGACCTGGAATTGAGGCAATCAGATCACTGGATTGCAATAACCGCACTAACACCAAACTATGAGGCGTGGTCACCACAATCCGACGTTTTAATCCTGCTGTTGCTAACACTTGATCAACATAGCCTGTCTCATCTCGACGTAGGGTGATCAAAGCCTGTGGAAATCCTGCGAATGTTTCTAGCGAAAGATCAGGATTCGAGAGTACAGAATGTCCTTGAGGTGCGATCCCAACGAGTTGATCTTGAAAGAGTGGCTCCATTCGAGTGTACGGAGGTGGATCGGGAAACACGCCTAAAGCAAGATCAATGATCCCCTCTTCCAGCAACGAGGCTACCTGATCTTTTTCAAAACTCAGTAAGCGAATGTTGATCCCTGGAAACTGCTGCTGACAGGTAGCCAATAGTTTTGGAATGATCACACAGCTGGTGTAGTCAGAGCTGCCGATGGAGACACAGGCTTCGCTGGTCGTTGGATCAAACGTTTGGCTGGCTTGGAGGGTTTGACGGATCTGCTGCAACGCATTCAAGATCCCAGGGGCGATCTCCAACGCCTTGCGGGTGGGCTGCATTTCTCGTCCGATCCGAATGAATAGTTCGTCTTCAAAGACTGATCGTAATCGTCCCAAGGCTGCACTCACCGCAGGCTGTCCCAGGAAAAGCTGTTGCGCGGCTAAGGTCACACTCCGAGTTTGAAAGATCGCCTCGAAGGTTACCAACAGGTTCAGATCCATGGAAGTTAAGTCAATCGATCTCATTAATGCTTCTCATCACTCTAATCAATTTGACTGATTTGTATCCGATTTTTAAGCTGAGATCAAGAGCATTTGGACGTATCGATATGGCAACACCCTCAACAGAGAAACGGATCGCAGTTGTGACAGGTAGCAACCGGGGTCTAGGTTACGCGATTTGTCAAAGACTAGCTGCACAGGGCACAATCCATGTGATCATGACCAGCCGCAAAGAAGCTGAAGGACTTGCTGCTCGTCAAACACTTGTGGATCAAGGCTTAGACGTTACCTTTCATACCTTGGATGTTAACGATCCTGCCAGCATTCAGACTCTGGTGGAGTGGATCAAGGCAACCTATGGGCGAGTGGATATCGTGACATACTCCCTACGCTGACCGCTTTGCGGTACAGCGAGGGCTTCTCCTCCCG
>CAZONZ010000453.1:0-3430 GCA_964581005.1 uncultured bacterium | reverse complement strand
GATCATCCTAATCCGATCCCCTCAATCTAATCATCTCTAGATCCTCACCTCAAATTGTTCAAATCTTGAATAAAAGATTTTCTATCTCTTGCCTGTGCCCCCATGATCCTCACCAGTCCTAAAAATGATTGGATCCGTCAGCTGCGCCAGTTGCATCAACCTAAGGGACGCCGAGAGCAACACGCTTTTCTAGTGGAAGGAACCCATCTAGTCCAGGAAGCCTTGGCTACAGACTGGCCCCTGATCGCGTTATGCTACACCCCAACCTGGGCTGAGCAACACACCGATCTGATCATCCAAACGCCTGATCCTGTACGTCAACAGTTAGTCTCTGAGTCCGTCCTGGCTGCTCTGGCCACCACGGTAACCCCTGATGGAGTCGTTGCCATTGCCCACCGATCTAAATATCATTCAAACACTTCAGATCCTTCAGACCCTCAAGATCTTCAGCTCACCTCTCAGCTTCACGATCTAAAACTGGCGATCGCAGTCGAAACCTTGCAAGATCCTGGCAATCTAGGAGCTCTGATCCGAACTGCTGTTGCAGCCCAAGCCGATGTTCTTTGGATCAGCCAGGACAGTGTCGATCCGGATCACCCCAAGGTGTTGCGAGCCTCAGCAGGTCAATGGTTTCGTTTGCCGCCGCAGTCCATCCCCCAGATCAGCGATCTAATCCGAGCCTGCCACCATCAGCAGATCCAAGTTCTGGCCGCAACAGTCCCCAAGGTTCCTGAGGACTCCCGGATCTACTGGAAACTTGATCTAACTCAGCCCACATTGTTTCTACTGGGGAATGAGGGATCCGGGCTCAGTCCAGCATTGGTTCAACAGGCGGATGGGATTGTGTTTATTCCCATGGCCGATCCGGTGGAATCCCTCAACATCAGCATGACCGGAGGACTACTTTTATATGAAGCTTATCGTCAGCGTTGGGAGACAGACATTCAAAAGCGTTCGCAAACGAGTTGAGGATCGGATGTCAGACGCAATCGCTTGAAACCACTCTTGAAACCACTTGAAACCACCAGATCCTAAAATCCCAGAAGAGATCCCACACGTTAGCCCGCGATCTAAAAGTCATCGTTGTAGGTGGCTTCCGTATCCATCGGCTCCTCCTGAACTTCGTACTCCTCCGATGCTTCACTCTCCACGTAATCCGATCCTTCAGGATCAGCTTCATCCCCTTCTTCCCGTGGGGCCACAGAGGTAGGAGACACCATTGCTCCTGAGGAGAGCTTTTCTTTCAGGAGTGTCTCTAGGGTGCTGGCAAAGTCGGGATTCTCACGGAGGTAGGTTACCAAATTATCCCGACCCTGAGAAAGATTTTCGCCTTCGTAGCTGTACCAAGCTCCCCGCCGCTTCAATAAACCTAGCTCTTCCGACAGATCGATCAAGCACCCCAAATTGGAGATCCCGGATCCGAAAATGATGTCAAACTCAGCACGACGGAAGGGAGGAGCCACTTTATTCTTCACCACTTTGACCTTGGCTCGGATCCCGTATTCCTCATTGCCCTTCTTCAAGGTTTGGATCCGACGAATATCCAGCCGCACCGAAGCATAAAACTTGAGGGCGTTCCCTCCAGTGGTAGTCTCTTGGGGACCATAGCCCATCCCCCCGATCTTGGAGCGCAATTGGTTCAAAAAGATCACCAGACACCCTGTTTTGCCAACATTGCCCGCGATCTTGCGTAAGGCTTGGCTCATGAGACGGGCTTGCAACCCCACATGCGCATCTCCCATATCGCCTTCGATCTCGGCACGGGGGACCAGCGCGGCCACGGAATCCACCACAATAATATCGACAGCCGTGGATCGGACCAGTTGATCCACAATTTCCAGACCGATCTCGCCGGTATCGGGTTGTGAGATCAAGAGATCTTCGATGTTGACACCCAGAGCCGCAGCATAGGTTGGATCGAGGGCATGTTCAGCATCGACAAAGGCTGCAACTCCACCATTTTTCTGAGCTTCAGCAACGGCATGCAGCGCCACCGAGGTTTTTCCTGAAGATTCGGGGCCAAAGATCTCGACAATCCTCCCTTTGGGAAAGCCTCCGCCAAGGGCCAGATCCAGAGTTAAGGCTCCACTCGGAACCGTTTCCACCTTCATTTTGGTGGCATCCCCCAGCCGCATGATCGCTCCCTTACCAAACGTGCGCTCGATCTGGGTTAACGCTTGATCAAGAGCTTTGCGTTTTTCGGTTACAGGTTGATCGCTAACGGTTTTATTTGGATCAGGGGCTTCTTTTTTACTGCGGCGGGGGGGCATAGTGAACTCCTTTAGAGATCCTGGCCGGATGGCTCAAAAGTCCAGAGGCAGACGAGACCGTATTCTAGCATTGGGTCGCCCCTTCCCCACTAGCCTGATCCGGTATAGCTAGGGCTGGTCTACAGTATTGTGATCAGGGTCAGGGATCGGATTCTCTCGTCTTAGCCGAGAGGTGTTCGAGAGAAGGGCTTCCGGATGGATAGATTTCACGATCGCTTCTTCCTGCCAAAAACCAGGTCGGACGTGCTGCAACCCTACCCAACCAGCGATTGGGATGATCCCAGCCAACACACTCATCAAAAGGGTTAACCGTTTAGGCCAGTGGTGTTGAACTGCAAGATCAAGCGTGATCAACAAGGGGGCTATAGCACCTAGAGCGACCATGCCTCGGATCCCAATGATCAAGATCGGATGGATCCCCCAGTAGCGGGCCATGAAGGGCAAGGTGACGAGTAAAGTGGCTAAACCAGCCCAGAGCAACGATTGACCGCGACCTCGCTGCAGACGTCGGGCTTGCTCAAACACGATCCAGGGTAGTGTCATCCCACAAGCCATCGCCATGAGCACGATCCCTCGCTGTAAACTTGCCTCCACAGTCTCGATCGATTGAAACTGTCCAGCCAAACCCAGCCCAATCCCCAGGCACAGCGGTAGAAATGCGAGCAGGATCCCTACACTAATTGGGAAGCGCCGCTGCATGGCTTGCCGAAAAACTAACCCTGCTAAGGCACCCACCAACACTAACCCCGCCCCCCAGACGGCTAACTCCCCACCAAACACCAGCCATGGAGTTACATGCTCCTTGATCGAGGGTGAGAGATTGGCTTGGGCAAGTTCGGAGCTATTCAAAAAGGTCACGATCACAAAGCTTGTCCCATAGACAAACAGAGACAAAAAGGCTTGGATCGCAGCTGCCACAATCACAAATCCCACAATCACGGATCCGGTACTCAGGGCAACTTGGAGCGGCAGCATGACCGGAGCTCGGCGGGGGGTAAGCAAGGATCCCCAACCAAATCCAGCTGAGAAGATGGCTACAGCTACAACCACAGTGATCTCATAATCCAACAGGATCGGAGCCCAGCCATAGGTTTGCAGAGCCGCAGGCCCCAGAGCTACCCCCCAAGCCCAAGCGATAGCCAACAGCATCAGCAAGGCTA
>CAZONZ010000452.1:0-3436 GCA_964581005.1 uncultured bacterium | reverse complement strand
ACTAGATGTGGTGCGTGAGTCAGAAACTGAGATCAAACTGGATCCGCAAGACCATACAGATTTTGACGGTGATCTCAACCACGGAACGGTTGAAGATGCAGCGATCCTGTACACAATTGCCTATCAATCTGAGGATATTGATCACAGCGACCCCGCAACATTCAGCCAGCATATTGAGGGCTATGTCAGTGATCTAGTTGGTTTGGATATTCAGATTATAGATCCGGAGCAACTCCCGGCCCCAGCCCCAACTCCTGATCCCACCCCATCGCCTAGCCCAAGCCCCAGTAACCCCAATGAAGCTCAGTTGTGTCAACAGGATCTGGACAGCCGTAGTTTCTCTGGACAGCTCTATGCTCAAGAACCAAACGTTGCAACCTGTGATCCAGGCCAATTGACGAATGAGGCCGCTCAGTTTATGATGGATCGGCTCAATTTCCTGCGCAGTCTTCATGATCTGGAGCCTGTGAGCTTAAATACAACTTTCTTGGATAAAGCTCAAGAAGCTGCTCTCATGATGGTGGCTAATGATGAACTAAGTCACGAGCCTGATAACTCGTGGATCTGTGCAACTCCAGACGGGATCGAAGCAGCTGGATCCAGCAATTTAAGCGCGGGGGGGCTCTTTGACAATGCCGAAGTCTCCTTGGGAGATGCGTTGGCAGGTCAAGTGGATGTCTACTTCATTGATCCAGGGTCTCCAGGTCCGGGTAACTATACCGATGTAGGTCATCGACGCTGGAGCCTATTCCCTGACTATGCCGAGGGAGCCTATGGATTGGTTTACGATCCAGATGATCCAGAGGAGAATCAGAGCAATGCCAACTGGGTCTTAGGGTTTGATGAGAGTCGAGATGAGCCAGATTTTGTTAGTTTTCCAGCTGAGGATCTTGATTTATATCGCTTAGTCGGGTTTCCGGCTAGTGGTTCATTTACGTTTGGGGACTCTGTACTACAACCGATCTCAGATTTTCGCTGGTCTTTTTCTGTGAGCAGACCCAATTCATCAGTAGAAATAGATTTCAGTGCTGTTGAAATTGAGATCACAGATTTGTTCACGAACCAACCTGTCTCAGTCAGTGATATTCGATCTGGAGCCCCAGGCTTTGGCCTTGCTGGAGTCTCAGGCGTTGGCCTTGATACGGTTACCTATTCTGTGAGTGGCATCCAGCCCGGTCGAGACTATCAGATCACCGTCAACAACGTTTTGATCGATGGATCGCCTCAGAACTACACTTACACCACTCGGTTAGTAGACTGTGGAACAGATGGGATCCCAGCTCCAACTCCACCCCCCATGCCGACAGCGCCACCAACTTTAAGCCCAACTCCATCACCGATCCCTACCCCAATCTCTACACCGACCCCTACCCTAGCGCCCACCTCCACTCCAGCTCCGACACCAACTCCAGCTTCAGATTTTGCCACTCAAGTGGTGCAGCTAACCAATGCTGAACGCGCCAACGCTGGACTTCCTCCCCTCCAGATCAACCCAACCTTAACGGTCGTGGCTCAAGATCACGCGGTTGACATGGCCGAAAATGACTACTTTAGTCACACCGGGTTAGATGGATCGCAGCCTTGGGATCGGGCTCAAGCAGCAGGTTATCCCTCTGGTTTCATTGGTGAGAACATTGCAGTAGGCTACTCAAGTCCTGCAGCTGTTGTGCAAGGTTGGATGAATAGTGAGGGTCACCGAGCCAATATCCTTAATTCCAGTTATCAAGAGATCGGTGTTGGCTATTACTTCTTGGGTAATGATACTGGGGAGGTCAACTACAACCATTACTGGGTGCAGGTCTTTGGCCGTCCCTGATCATGATCACGAAGCTTCAATCCCCAAGATCCCATAGGCTCCATTCCGATCAAGATGATCTCGATTCCAGTTTGCGGATCTCCTCTTGATCGGAGGTGATCCTCTACTTGCCAAACCCTTTGCCTTTTTTCTTCTGGCTCTTGCTCGATTTTTTCTGGGACGATGACGACTTAGAGGATTTACTGGACGCTTTACCCCGCCATCCAGGTCCACCTTGGGGAGCTGCAGCCGGCACAGGCGCTCCTCCCATCCCAGGGAACCCACCCATCCCACCAGGGAATCCACCGGATCCCATCCGTTTCATCATGTCGCGCATCCGCTGAAAGTCACTGACCAAACGGTTGACATCTTCTAACTTGCGTCCCGATCCTTTGGCGATCCGTTCCTTGCGACTCCGACTGCGAGCCAAGAGATCGGGTTTGCGGCGTTCTTCTGGCGTCATGGAGTTGATCATCGACTCCGCGCGAGATAGCTGATCCTGTCCTTTTTGGAGCTGATCATCGGTGAGCTTGCCCATCCCCGGCATCATCTTCATCAGACCTGCAAAGGATCCGATCCGTTTGATCATGCGCATTTGCTTCAAAAAGTCGGTGAAGTCAAACTGGGCCGTCATCATTTTCTCGGCCATGGCTGCTGCATCAGAGACATCGATCTCTTCCTGCGCCTTCTCCACCAAACTGACAATGTCACCCATCCCCAGGATCCGTGAAGCCATTCGATCGGGGTAGAAGGGATCCAACGCTTCGACTTTTTCACCAACCCCAATGAACTTGATCGGTTGTCCCGACACTTGCCGGATCGAGAGGGCCGCCCCCCCGCGAGTATCTCCATCCAACTTGGTTAAAACGGCTCCTGTAATCCCTAAGCGCTCATGAAACGCTTGCGTCAAATGAGCTGCTTCCTGACCGATCATGGCGTCCACCACCAGCAGGATCTCATGCGGTCGGACCGTGGCCTTGATCCGTTCCAGCTCCGCCATCATCTCCAGATCAATTTGTAAGCGGCCTGCCGTATCGACAATGACGTAATCATGTCCATTCGTTTGGGCTGTGACAACCCCTTGCTTAGCGATCTCAACAGGATCCGTTTTGCCTAGATCGAAGACAGGGATCCCGGTTTGTTGGCCGAGCGTTTTCAGCTGATCGATCGCGGCTGGACGATAAATATCCCCCGCCACCATCAGAGGATTGCGGCCCTGTTTGCGCAAATACAAGCCCAACTTGGCACAGGTAGTCGTTTTCCCGCTTCCTTGTAATCCAGCCATCAACACAATCGTCGGACCCTCACCCTCTATCTGAGCCAGAGGAACATTCGCTTCCCCCATCAGTTTGACCAGCTGATCATGGACGATCTTGACAAATTGCTGATCTGGGTTGACCCCCATGATCACATCCGATCCTAGGGCCGACTCACGCACATCCTCAATAAACGCCTTCACCACCTGCAAGCTGACATCAGCCTCTAGCAGGGCTCGCCGCACCTCCCGCAAGGCTTCCTGGATATTGGTTTCGGTGATTCGATCCTGGCCGCGCAGCTTTTTCCAGGCAGATTCCAAGCGTTCTGAGAGGGCGTCAAACATAAGCGTTCGTTGAGTGGCGGTGAAGCGTGATCAGATCGGGA
>CAZONZ010000451.1:0-3440 GCA_964581005.1 uncultured bacterium | reverse complement strand
CCCCCTCGCCAAACATTGTTAACGGCTCTACAGTCCTTTGACTCAACTCCAGTCACTTCTCCCTCCCAAGCACTTCCCCCTTTAGCCGTAGATCTGGGATGTGGTGATGGTCGAGACACTGTGGAGCTGCTTCACCGAGGCTGGCGAGTTTTGGGGATTGATGGCCAAGCCGAAGCGATCGACCGTCTGCAATCCCGCCCTGATCTCACGTCTGCGGAACTGGATCGATTAGAGACTCAGGTGAGCTCATTTCAATCCGCGATCTTGCCAATCAACGTGGATCTGATCAATTTCAGCTTTGCCTTGCCCTTTTGCCCACCGGCCTCCTTCCCCACCTTGTGGACCCAGATCGTTCAAGCCTTGCGGATCGGAGGTCAGGTGTGTGGTCAGTTGTTTGGGGATCGAGATACTTGGGCGGCGGATCCGGGAGTCACAGCCCACACTCGTGCTCAAGTTGATCAGCTCTTGCAACCGTTTGACGTGATCCTGCTGGAAGAGGAGGAACATCCCGGTATCACAGCTTTGAAGGAAGAAAAATACTGGCATCTCTTCCATATCGTTGCGGCAAAACGGTAACGTAGACCTAAGTTCAGGATCACGGTTCAGGATCACGGCTCAGGATCACGTCAATATCATGCTCAATCCTCTGTTTATGCTCAAGGAGTGGACGCCTACGTTTGATCCCCAAGGATTCCTATGGGGTCTGCCCCTGTGGAGCTTGATTCTATGGGGGAACCTCAGTTGCTCAGCAGTAGAGCCTGTCGGGATCTCAGGTGTTGCTCCCCCTCTTGAACTGGAACCAACCACTCGGTTTTATTTCAATGATCCTGAGCAGCCTGCTGAACCTGAAGATGTGGGGATCGCATTTGCTCTCTCGCAAGGGATCCTGGAACCCTCCCAGATCATCGATTACGTCGATCGGTCCCTTCCTGAGCATTTTGCTGTGACTGAAGACGATTTTCCTGAAGATCCAGAGCAGCTTTTGCTTCTTGCCAATCTTGATCAAGATGGGTTTAACGCCACCCCTGTAGATGCTGTGATCCTGTTTGCCATCACTGAAGAAAACGCAACCGATCCAGCCGCCGTCACAACTGTTTGTAACGATCTTTTGCCCTTCAGTAATTGCCCAACTTTAGAAGAGGTTGACCTACCCTTCCCGACCCCAACTCCACTTGAAAGCCCTACCCCGGCTCCCACTTCACCACCAGGCCAACCTGCAGCCATTTCAACAGAAGTGATCAAATTTAGGCCGAGTGATGATGAGATGACCATTGCCAGCCAAGGTGGACCGAGTCTTACCCTTGACACCCAAACACTTTACATCGGAACCTGGCAACAATCGAATAACAACCAAGATCCAATCCTAGCTAGCTTCGATCCAGTCAATCCAGAGCGTAACTGGGTGATTCCCCCCAACGGTGACGAGATTGGCTATGAATCCACGGGTGCCGACGGACGCGGCCAGGGCCTATTTTGGGACGGATCCAACCTCTATGCAGTCTTCACGGTTGATGGCACTCAGGGCGATCCATCTGAGGACTTCCGCCGTGCTGCTCAGGAGGCCACTCAAGCATGGCTACGGAGTTATGGCCAAGGAGGAGGAGCCAAGATCTCGGTATTAGCCCAGATTGATCGAACCACAGGTGCAATGATCCGTGCTGCTCATATCTCAGCTCTCCTCAGTAATGGCAATTCCAATACGCTGACAATCAAGGATCTGTTCCTCAATGAAGCTGAGAACTTGATCGTTCGGGCTGATTCCTTTTTCTCCCCCCGTAATCCCGATGGATCCCGCATGACCCCACCCGATGTTGAAGGGATCTCGTCTCCGCATGACTACACCTTGGAAATCACTCGTGATCTGCGGACTGCGTTGAGTACAGCGGCTGAGAGTTGCGTTGAGGAGGTTTGCTACCCCTGGATCGGGAATTGATCCCTTTGCGCCGTTTCTGAGTGGCCAGTGCTTGATCATAGCGTTGGCGATTGGCCGCCGCTGACTGCTCCAGATCCACAATCGGCAAGGGGTAATCGATCCCTAAACGGATCCCCCAATAGATTTGTTCCTCTTCTCGCAGTGTCCAGGGTTCGTGAATTCGATCAGCGGGCAAGACGGCTAGCTCAGGGATCCAATGGTTCAGATAGTCTCCGTCCGGATCATAGGTGCGCGACTGTTTCGGGATCGAGAAGTAGCGGAACCCACGTGCATCATTGCCGATCCCAGCAGCATAGTTCCAGTTCCCCCAGTTACTACACACGTCATAATCGATCAGTAACGATTCAAACCACTCTGCTCCCATCTGCCAATGGATCCCTAAATTTTTCGTCAAAAAGCTGGCTACATTCTGCCGCCCTCGATTCGACATCCAACCCGTTGCAGCCAGTTCTCGCATCGCTGCATCGACGAGAGGAAACCCCGTTGTTCCCCACCGCCATCGATCGAACTGCGGCCAATCCTCTCGCCAGGGGATCCGGATCCCTTGTAACCCCGACTGCCGAAAGACTGCCTTTCCATGTTTAGCCATGATCCAGCGAAAATAATCCCGCCACAACAGTTCAACGATCAGCCAATGGGTTGAGGCATTCTGGATCCGTTCCTGTTCGTAGAGTTGAACTTGATGGTAAATGAATCGCGGTGACAGACATCCCTGCGCTAACCAGGGCGAAAACTTTGAACTGTCATCCGGATCCACCATGCCATTACGAGTTTCTTTGTAAATCCTGAGTCGATCCTGTCGCCAGATGTAGTGATCAACTCGATCCTTGCCAGCGGTCTCTCCACCTTGACATACCCACAAAGCCCGTGGATCGCCAACAGGTGGTGTTACTCCTAGCTCAGAGATCAAAGGTAGATCATTCGTCATGAGGTTCTGCAGATCCTGAGGGATGGGCGGGAGGTGATCGGGGGTGGGGTAAGGAGGCCGAATGGGGGATCGGTGCTCAACCTGTTTACGAAAGGTGGTGAAGAGATCTGGAAGCTCATGCAGAGGAAACGGTAGATCTTCCGGGTGGATCAGAGTATGGCCCCAGAAGGATCGAACCTGGATTCCTTGCTGTTGGAGGACTAAAGTGAGAGCCTGCTCCACAGCTTGCTCTTCCGTCCCAAGATCAGTATGAAAATAAACGGCGTCCATACTTCCGATCGTGACAAGCTTAGGGATCTCTTGTTCGGGCTCGCCTCGAAGAATCAGCAGATCACTACCTCGTTGTTGCAAAGACTGGCGCAGATCGGCCAAGCTTTCCAGCAGAAATTGAGCCCGAAATGATCCCGTTTTGGCAAACCCAAATGAAGTCTGGCCAAATTGACGCGGATCAAAACAGTAGCAGGGGAGGATCATCCCGCCCAATCGTAAGGCTTCCTGGAGAGGTTCATGATCCTGTAATCGCAGATCCGTTCGATACCAGATCACGATCCGCTGAGAGTTTAGAGAGGGTGACATGAC
>CAZONZ010000450.1:0-3456 GCA_964581005.1 uncultured bacterium | reverse complement strand
ACGCTACTAGGTATTCAGAATCTCTATGGGCGTGGAAACAATACTTAACGGGATCTACCTTGTTCTTTTGATGCAATTGATCAAAGGGGTGAACCCTCCCTCAAGCTATTCCTGTAACTGCGCTGGCAAGGTTGAACCTTCCGATCCAAGGTATGATCCTTGCAGCCATGGTCACGCCACTGGGCGATGCTAAGCTTGGGTACTCCTCATCATGAGGTCTGTATGGAGAGGTGATGGGTCCGAGTCGCAGCCAGGGCTGATCTATCTGTTCATCGATCACTGACATCCATTGGCCTATGCTGAGTGCGTTGATTTGGGTTCCGATCCTGGGTGCGATCCTCCTGGGGATTCTTCCTGCGCAGGTGGGGGCGCGGCAGTTACGTTGGCTGGCACTAGGGCTGGCCACTGGAGTGTTAGCTTGGACGATCGGGATCTTGACCCAGTTTGATCCGTTAGATCCTGGTCTGCAGCTCAGCGAAACCGTGGCCTGGATTGAAGCATTGGGCTTAAAGTATGAACTTGGCATTGATGGGATCTCGCTGCCGTTAGTGATCTTGAATAGTGTGCTGCTGGCCGTGGCGATCTGGAGTAGTAATACACTTCAGCGACCTCGACTTTATTACGGGCTGATTTTGATCTTGGGGGCTGGGGTTGTAGGGGCATTTCTTGCCCAGAATTTACTGCTGTTCTTCTTGTTTTATGAAGTTGAATTGATCCCGCTTTACCTCTTAATTGCCATTTGGGGTGGGCCTCGCCGTAATTATGCCTCGACCAAGTTTCTACTTTATACGGCCCTCTCTGGGATCTTGCTTTTGGGGGCATTCTTTGGGTTGGCTTGGCTCAGTGAAAGTCATAGTTTTTCCTACTCTGATCTGCGGGCTCAACCGCTGCCGGTGTTGTCCCAAGTTTTGTTGCTGGTGCCCTTGTTGATTGGATTGGGGATCAAGATCCCCCTGGTTCCTCTGCATACCTGGTTGCCAGATGCTCACGTGGAAGCCTCAACGCCGATCTCCGTGTTGCTGGCGGGGATCTTGCTGAAACTGGGCACCTATGGCTTGCTCCGGTTTGGGGTCGATCTCCTACCCGATGGCTGGCATCAGATCGCGCCGGTTTTAGCCGCTTTAGCCGTAGTTAATGTTTTGTACGGGTCTTTCAATGCAATGGCCCAACAAGATATGAAAAAGATCGTGGCTTATGGATCAGTGGCTCACATGGGCTACGTTCTCCTTGCCACCGCAACAGCGACCCCTCTGAGCACATTGGCGGCTGTGTTTCAAATGGTCAGTCACGGCTTGATCTCAGCTCTGTTGTTTTTGTTGGTGGGTGCTGTCTATGCCAATACAGGAACCCGTGATCTGGCCCAGCTGAAGGGCCTCTTAAATCCAGAGCGAGGCTTGCCTTTGGTGGGAAGCTTAATGGTGTTGGGGGTGATGGCCAGTGCTGGAACTCCTGGGATGATCGGGTTTATCGCTGAATTTATGGTGTTTCGGAGTAGCTTTGAGATCTTTCCCATCCCGACGTTGTTATGCATGATTGGAACAGGATTGACGGCAGTCTACTTTTTGCTTCTGGTCAACCGGGCCTTTTTTGGGCGACTTTCGGCGAGAGCGATCAATATGCCACGTCGCAAACTCTATGAGCAAATCCCCGCTGCGTTGTTGGCGATCCTGATTGTGGTGTTTGGATTGCGGCCCAACTGGGTTGTGCATTGGAGTGAAACAGCAACATTTCATCTGATCCAGACCCATCCAGGGCTAGAGTGGACAGAACCATCATCTACAGTTTTGCTGCTTGAGGATTTATGATTATGATCACAACCTCTGCACCGCCTCGTCCCAACTACCCTCATCCTCTGGAGCCTTTGATCCAGCGGTTACACCAAGGGGGTGCCCTCTTGCCCGACTCTAAGCAGAACGTGATGGAAGTTGTCGGGATCCTCAAAAGTTATGGTGTGGTGTTGGGAGCCTATTCCCGCAATTTGATCTATATGGGAGATGAGCAGTTTCTAGTCTTGTTCCCATTTTTTAAATACTTTAATGGTGAGTTTTCAGTGGCTAAGCTCTTCCGGCATTGGTGGCATGATCGGATTAACTATGAGTTTGCTGAATACTGTATGCGCTGTATGTTGCTGCATGGAGGGGGCGGCTTAGATCACTATCTCGACACTCCAGAATTTCGAGAGCGGGCTCAAGTAGCAATTCAGGCTGCGATCCAATTCAACCCTTTGATCCAGATCATGCACCGTTTCTTTCCCGACTTCTTGCCAGAGATGGTACGGCAGTCTGCTTATACCTCCGGATTGGGCCAATTTTGGGAAGTCATGAGTGCGATGTTTTTGGATCTTTCTGATCGTTACGATCGGGGTGAAATTCACTCAATTCCAGAGATTGTGGATCATATTCTCACAGCGGTTGTGAAGGCTGCCAATAAACCGATCACATTTGCACCCATGATCCGAGGTCAACGCTACGAGATCATTCCCGAATCGGCTGGATTAACCTTTCTTCCTGACACAGCTGTTCCCTACGTAGAGGCTGTCTTTTTCCGATCGTTTCCGTTCATGGGAACCATTTCCTACAATGCTCAAGCCGGTCAAGTTTCGGGGGATCTGGGCCATTTTAATTACGGTGCCTTATATGCTGATCCGTTGCCGATTGGAAGTGCTGGGATCCCACCCACGCTTTTGATGCAGGACATGCGGCATTATTTACCGGATTATTTGCAGGCGTTTTATCAACAGAGTTTGCGAGGCGAAGATGATCTGCGAGTTCAGATCTGTGAGAGTTTCCAAAAAGCAATGTTTTGTGTGACCACGGCAGTGATCCGAGGCTTAGCACCTTATCCATTAGATACAACCGATCCAGAGCAACAGGAAGCCAATCGAGCTTATTTAATTGAATGGTTAGATCGCCTGTTAACCTCACGCTTACCTGATCTGCAATCGTTGACCTGACCTTCAATCTGAGTACAAGGATTTGAGGCTCTTAGCAACAGGCAGATCTAAACGATGCGTTACAATTCATACGGTTGGAGTAGGAGCACTATCCACCATGTCAGTCTTGAGTGAGATCAACAAAGCCTTGTTTTAAGATGCATTGGCATTGGTTGATGAAGGAATTTCTCCCCCTTGATTGAACAGCGCGATGCAAGAATCTAGGTAACTTTGCAAGCAGCTTTAGATCGAGGATTGTTTAGGAACTCATGTAGCCTCCTCTATGTCATAGGTTGAAATCTAGTTTTGAGCGATGCTCACGATGTTGAATGATTTATCTAAACTCTTGAGTCAGTTTACAGGTGAGTTGGCTTCATTGTCATCGGCGGCTCTCTGGGCTCTCGGATCGGTGATCTACGGTACAACTGGGCGTTCGCTTTCGGCCTTGGAGCTGAATTTGCTCAAAGTATTGGTGGCGATCCTCTGTTTTTGGATCACATTGTTCCTTCAAAGATCGGGAATCT
>CAZONZ010000449.1:0-3458 GCA_964581005.1 uncultured bacterium | reverse complement strand
CTGTTTACGTTCGAGTGTTTAACCTCGACTTTGACAGGAACGTCTCGCACTCATGTTCTTATGATCACGCCAGAAACCTACCTGCCCCGGCGTACCTAAATTCACGGCACGCCAAGCGTAGACATCATCAACGGCGAATCTTGCTTTGCGCCATTCTCTAGCTTCATGAGCATCTATACCCGCTTGTCGCCAAGGTTCCGCTTCCGCGTAATGGATCCCCAGCTTCAACCAGGGATTATCGTTCGGGTTGGTGTAGCCTGCTTCAATCCATTGTTTAGCTTCTAGCGCATCGCATTGCTTTCTGACCCATGGCCCGTGTTCTTCATACGTCATACCCAAAGCATGCCAAGGTGCAGCTTGTTCTGGCTTTCGGCCACGATGTTTCCAAGGGAGAGCTTGTTGGATCGAAAATCCCAGTTGTTCCCATTCCGGTTCCAGATTGAAATAGAGAATCGAGAAAAATTTAATGGTTCGGTGGGCAGGAAACTCATCCAGATTAATAATTTGCTCTGGATCAAATGTCTGAGCATAACACTCACCGGGTATAGGTGGAAAAAAGTATCCCAAGGGCTGGTTTGTATCAGCATCAATGACCCAGATATCATCCAGCATATCTTGTAAACGGAAGTGTTGCATAAAGTCCTCTGCATCAAGATTTAGGTGATCGTTAACTCATCATTATTAATCCGATCAGCCAAAATGCAAAGGGGATCTATAGCAATCAGGAATGAGTTATGAGAAATCTTAGCAATAAATCTAAAAAAGTTCAGCGAGATTGAGCGATGACGCCCCTTAGTCTAACAGTAGGGGCTTGATATTCACATTGTTAGGTGCAATTAGGTGCAAGCACTAAGGTAGGGATCACCTTGAAGGCTCATCCATCCAACCCCTTTTTATCTGTTCTCCAACCAGCTCTTGAGGCTCTCTATGGCTGAATGACTCTAGCTCAGGGTCCCCACGCAATTGTTACTATGGGTATCAGTTAGAAAGATCAGCGGTTTCAGGGTGGAAGTATTGATAGATCTGTTGAGCCAGCTTCGGTCCGATCCCTGGGACTTGGGCTAACTGTTCCGGTTGAGCTGTTTGGATCCGGGCGATCGATCGGAATTCTTCCATCAACAATTTTTGCCGATGTTTGCCGAGACCAGGGATCTCGTCCAAGGTGGAGGCATGTTGACGAGCACTGCGTTGTTGACGGTGGAAGGTGAGGGCAAAACGGTGAGCTTCGTCTCGCAACCGTTGGAGCAGGAGTCGGCCCGGATCGGTTGCGGGTAACTTGATCGAATTTGGGTTTCCTGGCAGAAAGATCTCTTCCTCTCGCTTCGCTAACCCAATGATCGGTAGATGATCTAAACCGAGATCAGCTAAAATTTCACACACCGCTGCTAGCTGACCTTTACCTCCATCGATCAAGATCAAATCCGGTTGATCGGCAAGAGTGAGCTTACTGAACCGACGTCGAGCGACTTCGGCATGGCTGGCAAAATCATCCGATCGACCTGCGTGAACATCAGGATTCCGGATCTTGTAACGACGATAATGCTGCTTGGCAGGTAACCCAGCAATGAAAACGACTTGACTGGCTACCGCATCCGATCCTTGCACATGCGAAATGTCATAACCCTCCATTCGATGGGGAGGAGCAGGCAGATCCAAAACTTCCGCTAGACGTTGCAGAGCTGCGGCATCTCGATCTGCTGTTCGTTGGGTCCGGGTCAGTTCTAGATCGGCATTCCGTTCGACCATCTCAATCAGTTCGGCTTTGTGCTGGCGTTGGGGAGCGATCACATTCACTTTGCGACCTTTTTTCTGACTTAACCAGCCTTCTAGTAGCTCAACTTCGGGGAGTTCGTGTTGAGTCAAGATCTCAGTCGGGATTTCGATCGGATCACAGTGCTGATAGTGCTCTTGTAAGACTCGTTGCAGGATCATGGCGGGATCGTCGCCTTTGTTTTCGGCAATAAAGCCCAAACGTCCTACAAGTTTGCCAGCTCGTACTTGAAACAGTTGAATACAGGCGCGGCTTTCATTCATAGCCAGCGCTAAGGCATCCCGCGACACTGTAGAGTTTGGCAGTGAGACTTTCTGAGATTCTCCTAACCGCTCCAATCCCTGAATCTGATCTCGAAAACGGGCTGCGGCTTCATAATTTTGCTGATCCGCTGCCGCCATCATCCGATCATTCAAATCGGTCAGCAATATTTCAGTCTGTCCCTGAAAGATCATTGCAACGTGGGAGATCGTGCGGCGGTAATCGTCTGGGGTGATCAACCCTTGGCAGACTCCCGGACAGCGACCAATATCGTAGTTGAGGCAGGTGCGATCTTTGTAAAGGGGTTTGGGGCGTTGGCGGAGGGGAAAGATCCGTTTGACGAGACCTAAGGTGTAGCGCAGAAGGCCCACATCGGTGTAGGGGCCGTAGTATTTGTCTTGCTTGCGATCAAAGCGGCGATGACGAGTGATAAAAAGTTGCGGATAATTCTGGGACCAGGTAATGCAAAGATAAGGATATTTCTTGTCGTCTTTCAGAAGAACATTGTAAGCAGGCTGATAGGTCTTGATCAGATTATCTTCTAGGGCTAACGCTTCAACTTCCGTATCCGTGATGATAAACTCGATCTCGCAAACTTGAACCACCATTCGCTGAATTCGAGGCGAAAGATCACTGGTAAAACGGAAGTAGGATCGAACCCGTGATCGAAGTTTTTTAGACTTACCAACATAAAGAATTTGATCATTTTGATCTTTCATCAAATAGACACCGGGCTCGGCAGGGATCTCTTTTAACCGAGCTTCTAAACCGTCCCGATCCTGAAGTAGAGGTGTTGCCATTGAGCAGTGTTTGCAGGTTCTTGAGGAGGATTTTGTGTTTGGCGGGTCTAGGTTAACGATCTGGGCTAGAGGAATCTGGATTTACGCATGGACTCGATCCGATTCAGCTTAGGGGCATGGTTTTGGGTGGAGGCTATTGAACCGATCGAGGCGGTGTGAGTTTGGTGGGATCCGATCGATCCAATGGAGGCAGTGTGAGTTTGATGGGCTCCGATCGAGCGGATGGAGGTGTTATGAGTTTGCTGAGCTCCGATAGATCCAATGTTCTCAGCAGAGCTTGAGAGTTTAGGTTGGTGGGGATCTGTGATCTGTTGCTCCGTTCCCTGTCGATCGGGGGCCTTAACAGAAGGATCGGGGGATGCAGCAGGTGGACTGGGGCGGCTTTGGATCTGGGGCTGAGGGGGGCTGGCTGGAGTTGGCGTAGACTCCGATGGCTGAGGCGGAATGGGTCGGGAAATTTCAACTGTTTTGGCTCGGTGAATACTTGGGGGTTCTTCTTGCCCAGACGTGGTTGCGGCAGGATCTGCAGGAGCTGGCTGGGATGCAGGGGGAGCCGGAGTAGCGGTGAGTCGTTTCCACAGGTCCGTCAAAGCTTTGAACATCGGAGGATACCTCAAGCAGGAGTT
>CAZONZ010000448.1:0-3498 GCA_964581005.1 uncultured bacterium | reverse complement strand
GGTCGTTTTTTGCGATGGGCTTGATACCAGCCTGCAAAGGAGTCGGAGGTGGGGATGATCGGTAAAACGCCCACCAGCATTTGGTAGAGCATGATCCCCAAACTGTAGATGTCGGAGCGGGGATCGAGGGGGAGTCCTTCGAGTTGTTCGGGGGAGGAGTAGGCCAGGGTGCCGACGTAGGCTTGGGTGACGCTGACGGCTCCGGATTCGTTAAGCAGTTTTGCAATCCCAAAGTCCACGATCTTGAGCAGTTCCCCTAGGCTTTCGTTGGGGACCACTAGGACATTGGCCGGTTTGAGATCGCGGTGGATCACTTGCATGGTTTGGCCATCCAGCAGGATCCCTTCGTGAGCAGCTTTTAAGCCCAGGAGCAACTGGCGGGCCAGGTACACCAAACGCGGGACGGGAACGGGTCCACGGGCCAGGATCGCGCTGAGGGGTTCGCCGTTGAGAAACTCCATCACATAGAAGGGCATTTCTTCAGGCGTGATCCCATAGTCGGTGACGCGGACAATATGCAAACTTTTTTGGCCCAGCTGAGCACAGGCCTCGGCCTCGCGTTGGAACCGGAGACGGGATTTTTCATCCAGCAATGTGGTCTGAGACAAGATCTTGATCGCAACGGTCACATTGCCCAATTGCGAGTCTTCGGCCAGATACACCCGCCCCATGGCTCCTCGACCCAGAAGCTTGGTGAGACGGTAACGATCCTGGAGTGATGCCTCCAGAAAGGGGTCAGGGTTGGAGGTGGAGGGTAAAGGCATGAGGCTGATCCGGCAAGCGCTCCCCAAGTGTGCTCAAATCTTCTCCCACAATAATCTGCTGAGTGAGAGGCGGCCATGCTGTTCTGTGCAATCACGCGAGTTGAGATTGGGGAAATGGTGATTAACCCGGCAGTTGGATGAACGAGGCTATCCCTGCGAAGAGATCGTGCACCTGTTCTGGATCGTGGATAAGATTTACGTTACAAATCAGCTCTAAGGCAGACCCAGCCGTTGAGCAAAGTCAGTGATTGTTAATTTCAATCCTTCTTCCAAGGGGACTTTAGGTTGCCAATCCAACAACGTTTTGGCTTTGGTAATATCGGGTCGGCGTCGAGTGGGATCATCCGCTGGCAATGGCTGATAAACAATCTGTGCTGATCCTCCCACCAAGGCTAAGACCTTCTCTGCTAACTCTAGAACCGTGAATTCAGTCGGGTTACCCAAATTGATCGGTCCCTGTTCAGAGCTATTGATGAATCGGATCAAGCCTTCAACCATGTCAGATACATAGCAAAAACTGCGAGTTTGAGATCCATCGCCATAGACCGTTAGAGGTTTACCTTGCAGGGCTTGCATAATGAAATTACTGACCACCCGGCCATCGTTTTGCTGCATTTGAGGGCCATAGGTGTTAAAAATTCGGGCAACTCGGATCTCACTATGATGTTGGCGATGATAGTCAAACATTAACGTTTCTGCAGCTCGTTTGCCCTCGTCATAGCAAGCCCGGATCCCAATGGGATTGACATTGCCCCGATAGTCTTCCGTTTGAGGATGAACCGTTGGATCGCCGTACACTTCAGACGTAGAGGCTAGCAAGATCCGGGCCTGGGTTTGGACCGCGAGATCGAGCATATTGAGGGTGCCTAAAATATTAGTTTTGAGGGTCTTGATCGGATCAAATTGATAATGCACCGGAGAAGCTGGACAGGCTAAATGATAGATCTGATCGAGAGGATCGAAGCCTGAGTTGCCCTGGTTTGCTGAATTCAACTGGGAGGGCTGGAGCGGATCAATGACATCATGATGGACAAAGGTAAAGGATGATTTTGTCTGGTATTGGCGCAGATTATCCAGAGATCCTGTGAAACAATTGTCCACACAGATCACGTCATGACCTAGATCGAGCAAGCGGGCTACCAAATGGGATCCAATGAAGCCAGCTCCACCGGTAACGAGAATTCTCATCGACCCACTCCAACATAATAGAATCCAGCCTGGGTAACGACCTTGGGATCGAGAAAGTTGCGACCATCCACCATCAAGGGACGACGCATTTCTCCAGCCAGCTGGGCAAAGTCTAAGGTTTGAAACTCGTGCCACTCTGTCACTAACACCAAGGCATCACAATCATGAGCCAATCGCAGCACGTCCATCTCTACGTACACATCGGTTAACCCCTCCCGAAACCCCGAAGCCGAGATCACAGGATCATAGGCTTTCACCTTGGCACCGAGTTTGCTGAGCTGCTGGATCAAGCTTAGGGAAGGCGCATCCCGCATATCGTC
This sequence comes from uncultured bacterium, assembly GCA_964581005.1. GTDB lineage: Bacteria > Cyanobacteriota > Cyanobacteriia > Thermostichales > Thermostichaceae > CAZONZ01. The sequence continues at coordinate 1,226 of CAZONZ010000448.1, read as the reverse complement.
CGTATTGGGTTTGAATGTCAGCCCCAAAAGACCAATGATCTTGCCTTTGAGTACTTTCAACTCGTGTTGCAGTTTCTCAACGATCCGATGCCGCTGATCCCGGTTGACTGCAATCACCGCATTCAGGATCCGAGTGTCGTAGCCATAGTCAGACGCGGTTCGCTGCAGAGCTGAAATATCTTTGGGAAAACAACTTCCTCCCCAACCCAACCCAGCATTCAAAAACTTACTTCCGATCCGGGAATCCAAACCGATCCCTTTCGCCACCTGAGTGACATCTGCTCCAACCCGCTCACAAATATTCGCGATCTCATTAATAAAACTGATCTTGGTTGCCAGAAACGCATTGGCCGCATACTTGATCATTTCAGCTGAGGCCAAATCCGTTACAACAAAGGGCACAGGCTCAGCACTTCGATCCGCAGCCAACTCACGATTCAAGATAGGACTGTAGAGCTGTCGCATCTTCTCGATCGCCTTAGAGCTATCTGAGCCTACCACGATCCGATCGGGATTGAAGGTATCCCAGATGGCACTCCCTTCTCGGAGAAATTCAGGATTACTGACCACATCAAAGGCCAGTTCCGGATGGGCTGGTAGCAGATCGGTGGTTGGAGTGAGGAACGTGGATTCGCCAGCAGGTTCAGACTCTGCAATTCCTACAGGGATCGCAGCGACCACTTGTGAGGTTTGATTGGGCTGATTGGAGTTTTGGAGGAGGCGTTGGGCAGAGCCATCCAGCATAATCATTCGCACCCAGTCACCGGAGCCGATCGGAACAGTGGATTTATTGACAATCACCCGGTAGCGCTGATCAAGATGCTGACCCACTTCTCTGGCCACTGCTTCGACATAACGGAGATCCGGATCCCCTGTAGGCAAAGCGGGTGTTCCCACAGCAATAAAAATGATCTCGCTGGCTTCGACCCCGGCTTGCAGATCGGTTGTGAAGTGGAGGCGTCCAGACTCAGTGCATCGTCGCACGATCGGTTCCAACCCAGGTTCATAAATGGGGATATGGCCTTGCTGCAGAGACTCAACTTTGGCACGGTTGTTATCCACACAAATCACTCGGTGACCGATCTCAGCTAAACAGGCCCCTGTTACAAGCCCGACATACCCTGTTCCGACTACCGCAACATCCATCATTCCGTTGGCCCTCAGATCGTTGGCGTGGTTGGATCTGGTCTGATTGGGGTGATCCCGATCGATTGTAGTTGGTTTTT
>CAZONZ010000447.1:0-3502 GCA_964581005.1 uncultured bacterium | reverse complement strand
GTCTGAAACCCACGCCGCTTGTACTCTTGAATGATCCCCTGCAAATGGGGCAGATCGGTAACCTTCTCACCTTCTGTGATCTCAAAAATGATTTGATCCAGGGGAAAGTTGAAACGCTTGGACGCCTCAATTGTGGTCCGAATGCAGGTTTCAGGATTATACACAGCATTGGGCATAAAATTGATCGAGAGGAACGTATTCATCCCTAGCTGAGCCGCCAGTTGTACCGCACACACCCGACAGGCTTGATCAAACTGATAGCGATTTGCGTCATTCACCTGAGCCAGGATCTGACCGGCAGATTCGTTGTTTACCCCGCGCACGAGGGCTTCATGGGCAAAGATCTGACGAGTCGTTGTATTGACAATTGGCTGGAATGCCATCGTGAACTCAAAGCCCAGTCTGACATGGCCTGTACAAGCGCTACACCCTGATGCTAATGGGATTTCATCTGGTTGATCAGAAGAAGAATGGAACATAAACAGGTCTTGTCCTAGTTGAGGAAATCAGTCAACGCCATCAAGGGATCGAATTGCAAGTGCGAAATCTTCAATCATGTCAAGGATCCGAGCAAGCTTAAGTAAGATCACCTGTCAGGCAATTGACGGATCGAGCTAGCTCAGGCTCCTGCTGCTTCTTTGGCTGCATACATGACTTCTAGCGTAACAGAGCTGAACCCACGATCGCGGGCAAACCGTTCAGTATTTCGCTTAACTTTGCCACGCACAAACCCTGGGATTTTCTTCAGTTCATTCGTGGCCTCCGGATCCCACTCTAGTCCTGCCTCCGTGGTCAATGTCTTGGTCACAACCTCTGCTGTGTCATGCCCTCCAAAGATCTCCAATAAATGATCTTCCATCCCTAATGTGAAGGAGTTGTAAATGAGATCCACAATTTGATTGGTCCCTTCATAACCCAGGAAGGGCTTGTACCCGATCGGGAAGTCCTGAATGTGGATAGGGGCAGAGATCACGCCGCAAGGAATATTTAACCGCTTGCCAATATGACGCTCCATCTGAGTTCCAAAGATCGCGGCGACTTCAGCTTTGGCAATGGCATCGCCAACCGTAGTATGGTCATCAGTCATCAGGATCTGATCACAGTACTCACCCACCTCAGCCTGAAACCAATCGGCATCGTAGGTACAGTAGCTCCCGGCCCAGACTACATGGATCCCCATCTCCCGTGCCAGGACTTTGGTGATTGCGGCGGCATGGGTGGAATCTCCGAACACAACAGCCTTCTTCCCGGTCAAATTCTGACAGTCGATCGAGCGGGAGAACCAAGCAGCCTGAGACACATGTAACGTTTGATGCTCAATGTAGGACTCGTAATCCGCTGTGCCGCCCTGATCCCGAATCACGCTTTGGATCCTGCGGATCAGTCGAGCTGTTTCCACCACACCCATCGGGGTAATCTCGATCCACGGGGTTCCCAAGTGATCTTCAAGATACTGAGCAGCCAGCGGCCCCAGCTCTCGATAGGGCACCAGATTAAACCAGGCTCGACCCAACTGCTTGAGCTCATGCACCGACGCCCCTTCTGGGATCACGACATTGACCCCAATCCCCAGATCCTGCAGCAGCACCCGTAGCTCCCGTAGATCATGCTGGTTGTGGAACCCTAACGACGAGATCCCAATGATGTTGCAGGAAGGAGTTTCCGTCTTGGCAGTGATCAGATCACCCTGCTTGCGAGCTTTTTCAACATAAAACTGCACAATTTGTTGCAGCGTTCGATCAGCAGCCTGCAGCTCATTGACCCGATAATGATTCACATCCGCCAACAGCACATCCGCCTGCGAGATCATCTGTGCCTGCGAGACAAAATGATTCAGATCTTCTTGGAGAATGCTAGACGTACAGGTAGGAGTCAGCACAATCAGATCAGGGTGCTCCTCGCTATCTTTGCGGGTAATGGTGTTGACCACTTTCTCATCCGATCCACGGGCCAAAACATGCCGATCGACAATGCTCGCGGTGACAGGGGTAAAGTTGCGATCCCGTTCCAGCATCGATCGCATCACGTTAAAATAGTCGTCCCCCAGAGGTGCATGCATAATACTGTGAACATTTCTAAACGAACTAGCAACCCGCAAGGTACCAATATGAGCGGGACCTGCATACATCCAATAGGCTAACTTCATGTGTGCTACTCCTAAATTTTGCTTGTGAAAGAGTGGATCGATCAATGTGATCAAGATCTTTTGAGACTGCTCCTCAGTTTCACTCACAACCTGAGCCTTGACAAGTCTTTTGTAGCGTTAGATAAAGCAGGTAATCCCGATTATGGCTGCACTCAGCGTAAAGTGGGTGTAGTTTATCCGTTAGGACAGATAGGGGAGAAACAGCTTGATGGCTCCGGCAACGATGGCTAAGAGAAATCCAACGACGACGGATCGGTTAATAAACTCCTGAGTATCTAAGCGTTTGCCAATCCCCTGAAGTTCAGCTTGCATTCGAGCCTGTCCAACTTTGAGATCAGTCATATCGCCTTGGAGTTGCTCAAACTTAGCTTGGACACCTTCAAACTTGGTATTCATATCGCCTTGGAGTTGCTCAAACTTAGCATTCATATCGCCTTGGATCTTTTCAAACTTGGCATTCATATCTTCTTGGATCTTTTCAAACTTGGCATTCATATCTTCTTGGATCTTCTCAAACTTAGCATTCATATCGTCTTGGATCTTCTCAAACTTGGCATCAACACCTTCAAACTTGGCATCAATAGCTTCAAACTTGGCATCGACATGGGTTTGGAATTTGTCAAACTTGGCATCGATCTCTTGGCGGAAGTCGTCAAACTTCTGATCAATCCTTTGGCTAAAAGCCTCAAGCTTGTGATCAACATCGCCGCGAAGATTGTCAACCTTCTGATCAATCCGATCCAGTTTCTGAAGAACTTGGCCTAAGACGTCTTCCAAGGAATAGGTGATGGTTACAGGAGTTTGAGTCATGGTGGAGTCTGATCCCAACGAAAGCGCAGACTGAGATTGTAGCTTAGATCTAGCTTGCTCAGCTCTGCTAGGGAAGTCTCTTGTAGATCAATATGATTTTCTCCGATACAGGAGCTATTTCGGGTGCAGCTCCAACCAGGATCAGAGTTGGTTCACCTCCCCTGACGTGATCCAGCTTTCAGAGATCTTTGCGAAAAGGTGGGGTGTAGTTTATCTGTTAGGACAGATAGGGGAGAAACAGCTTGATGGCTCCGGCAACGATGGCTAAGAGAAATCCAACGACGACGGATCGGTTAATAAACTCCTGAGTATCTAAGCGTTTGCCAATCCCCTGAAGTTCAGCTTGCATTCGAGCCTGTCCAACTTTGAGCTCAGTTATATCCTCTTGGATCTTCTCAAACTTGGCATCAACAGCTTCAAACTTGGCATCGACATGGGTTTGGAATTTGTCAAACTTGGCATCAACAGCTTCAAACTTGGCATCGACATGAGTTTGGAATTTGTCAAACTTGGCATCAACAGCTTCAAACTTGGCATCGACATGGG
>CAZONZ010000446.1:0-3502 GCA_964581005.1 uncultured bacterium | reverse complement strand
TAAATCCGTCAGCAAAGTCAATAAACGTCAGAAGCTCACTCAGAACTTGCTGATTCGACCTGAGAAATTGATCGTATTCACCATCAGGATGGGATCGCTCGAAGAGCTGTCTGGAAGGACTCATTTTGCCTCACCACAGGATTGGGATAGTCCCATCGATTATTGCCGTTATACTCCAGCACCGAGAGATTAAACATCATTGACTGACCTGTCAGATCTTTGGGTACATTTTTAGTTAGACAGACCTCAGCTAAAATTGGGTAATGCTCGTCTGGAATAAACCGCTCAAAATTAAATTGCTCCTGTTTAACCGCATAGCTAAGATCTTCAGCCATAATTTGAGTATGACCTCGTGTACTGGCTGTCTGGCAGGAAATTCGCATCAGCTGCATCAGTTGCCGCACATGGCCACCACTAGCCTTTGCTAACTCAATCAAATGTTGCCGCGACTCAAATACGGCCTCACTATCCACCCGTTGCTCAATCACACTAGCCACCTTCTCTAGTCCAGGCTGATGATACGTCAAATCACAACGATCACGCTCAAACTGATAAATATTGACCATCGGCACAATATGAAGATCTGAAACAGTTCACGTCAGCGTTCACGACACGTAACTCCCTGACTTGCGATGCAGGATCGCCGTTCGACCATTCAGTTGCAGCACCTTGCCTTTCTCCGAGATCGCGTAGATTAACCAGTGATCCCCACAGTCCATCCGGCTTTGGGCCGTACATTCCATGTAGGAGAGCGCTTCACTCAAGATCACCCCTCCATGGTCAGCCGTCTCGATCGCCACTCCAGCAAACCGATCTTCACCCGGTGCAAAGGATTTCATAAAGTGTTTCTGCAGTCCTCGGCCTTCTGGCAAAACATTGATCACAAACGAGGATCCCGGATAGAGCAAGGACTCGATCGAATGATCTTTGGGGACGGCAACGGTAAAGCCAGGGGGATTGAAGGTGGCTTGGGAAACCCATGCGGTTAATAATGCACTGGTGACCTCGCCTTGTTTGGCTGTGATCACCGACAATGGCCCCACTAATCGACCCACCGCTTGCTCTGTCCGATTACCCGAATCACTGGGGGTTGATCGGTTGGGGACAGGCTGGCGAGATTTGCGGGATCGTTTCAATTCTTGGCCAAAAGCGATCCCAGCCTCTTCACTCATTTGTAGAGTTGCCTCTGTGGGCTTAAACTTGACCCGGATCGGTTCAAAGCCGAAACTAAATCCAGCTTCCCGCAACTTGTCCGCTAACAGATCAATCGCCTCACCGCTCCAACCAAAGGATCCAAAGACCCCCACAAGCTGCCCCTGGTTGGCATTGGACAACAGGATCCCAAACGCGGTCTGGATTTGAGTAGGCACATGGCCGCCTAAGGTTGGGGATCCAATGATCACACCATCACACTTTTCAATCGCAGTCTTGACTTCCGTAGGATCCGCAAGTTCACAGTTGATCAATTCCACCCGGACCCCAGCTTTACTGATCCCATGCGCGATCGCTTGACCCAAGGTGGCCGTGTTGCCATACGCCGAAGCATACAGCAAAGCAACAGAGAGGGCTTGGATCCGTTTCTCTTGACTCCAGGATCGATAGAGCTGGGTTAACTCATTCAATCCATCCCGAACCATTGGTCCATGATTAGGGGCGTAGAAGCTCACGGATAGATCCGCTAACTTGTCCAACGCTGTCTCAACTTGGCGAGCTTGAGCGGTCATCAAGCAGTCGTAGTAGTAGCGCCGATCCTCTGCAAACTGGGACCAGCCTTCATCAAACACCTGATCCCCACAAATATGTGCCCCAAACAGTTTGTCGGTAAACAGGACTTGAGTTTTGGGATCGTAAGTGCAAAGGTGATCCGGCCAACGGGGATTGGGTGTTGGAATAAACTGAAGCTCGTGACCTTTCCCCAGATCCAAGGTTTCTTCACCCCGCACGATTGCGACCTGCACCTGCCGATCGACTAAATCTGGAAGCAAAGTTTTCAAACTGAGGGCAGCTGGATTGGAACAGACTAAGGTGAATTGATCCGCAATCGCTAGGATCGCCTTCAAGGTTTCAGCCCGATTGGGATTGAGATGACCCAGGATCAGATAATCCAGGTGCTTCAGGTCAAAGCGTTGCTGCAGTTGTTCCAAATAGAGCTCAGTGAACGTCTCGCCCGGAGGATCGATCAGAGCAGATTTTTCAGCGCGGATCAGATAGGAATTGGCCGTGGTGCCCCGTTGACGAGCATATTCCAGCTCAAAGCGGAGGCGCTGCCAGCTTCGGGAGCGGAAAACATAGGTCTCTGCAGCAATCGGGAAAACCTGGACATCGCGGGGCTTAAAGGCAATGGCCGCCGAGATCGGGGAGATGGTTGAAACCATAGGATGAAGTCTCCATAAAGATCATGGGATCAGAGTTGAATCCATTGCGATTGCGATCAAGCCATTGTAACGATAAGGAGGGAGCTAGAAAGGCTTGACCATAAAGTCAAAGTTTCCCTCACCTACGTTCTTTTCCAAAATTCGGATGATCTTTTCAGGATCGTCATAAGGGCCCTGCATGTAGAAGGGACGACCCTTGCGACCAAAGGTAAGCTGAGGTTCACCATTCCACTCGCCCAGATGCGGCAGGATCTCGTTCCACTCAGAGGGGGGATAAAACCCAAGCTCTCTCGCGTAGGCTTCAGCTCCGTAAACAACAGCTTGAGCCTGCTGCAAGCTGACCTCAACAGATCCGCCTTCATGCCGAAACACATCCCGGACAAAGTCTTCGTACTCAGACTGACTCATCCGTCGAACAGGAAGGATGCTTTTGATCCCCAAACACCAGTAATCGATGAGCAAACAGAGCATCTTCAGCCGCCGTTGATCCCGACGGGTGATCAACACAGTGGTCATCCCACCGCCTCTCAGATCGTCATCACTCTCAAGTTCAACGTCCAGGTCATCGTCAGATGTCGTGTTCAAATCCAGTTCCACCTGAGATCCATCATCGAACTCGATCGTGAAGCCCTGATTGTGATCATGATCTGCAGACTCTGAAGCAGCAGGAGATCCAGAAGTCTCAGACGAGATAGGAGCATCGGAAGCGGGCAAGGCTAAGGCTGAAGGATCTGCAGGATCTGAAGGGGATCCAACCCCTGGAGAGAGCTGCGGAGCCTTGAGATCGAGGAGACCCAGCAACAGCCGAGCACAATCTCGATTCACTAGACATTGGTAGATCGGTTCAGCTTCACCACTGGCCTCGATCTCAGCCTGTCGAACCTGCTCCTTCTCTTGGGCCAACGCCTTGGACACCTCAGCATTCGATAAGCCCAATTTACGGGCGATCTGCTTCGGGGTCAGTTTACGGGAGCGCAGGTCTAGCACCTGTTCGAGCTGATTTGGGTCCATTCCTAAACCTCCTGATCGATAGATTCTCGATCCTGCCACAGGTGCTGTTCCCAGAGAGAGTGGAGTGACATCCTCCCGGCGCTGACCCTACGGGTACAGCGCGGGCTTCCCAAGAT
>CAZONZ010000445.1:0-3503 GCA_964581005.1 uncultured bacterium | reverse complement strand
TGCTGCAGAAGCTCTCAGCCTTCGGGTGGATCCGTTTGGATCTTGTCAAGCTATCTCCCTTGATCCGACACTCGTCCATCTGCTATTCGTCAGTTATTCTCCCTTCTGGCTCGTCCTATGATTCAGGCTCTGCAAAAGATCCTTGGTGATCCCAACGACCGCAAGGTGCGTCAATACCGCCCTAGCGTCAAACTGATCAACTCGCTGGAGATCGAGATCGCTTCCCTCTCCGATGACCAACTCAAGGGCAAAACTGCAGAATTTAAACAACGTCTGGATAAGGGTGAGCCTCTCGACGATCTGCTCCCCGAAGCCTTTGCCGTTGTCCGAGAAGCGGCTAAACGAGTCCTCAACATGCGTCACTACGACGTCCAACTGATCGGAGGCATGGTCTTACACGAGGGCCAGATCGCGGAAATGAAAACGGGGGAAGGCAAAACCCTGGTTTCGACGATGCCTGCTTATCTCAACGCCCTCACCGAAAAAGGGGTTCACATCGTTACCGTGAACGACTACTTGGCCCGCCGTGATGCCGAATGGATGGGTCAGGTTCACCGCTTCCTGGGCTTGAGTGTAGGCCTGATCCAAAATGGCATGGCTCCTGCTGAAAAGCGTCGTAACTATGCTGCTGACATTACCTATTGCACCAACAGCGAGCTGGGCTTTGACTACCTGCGCGACAACATGGCCACCTCGATCGAGGACGTGATGCAGCGCCCCTTTAACTACTGCATCATTGACGAGGTGGACTCGATCTTGATCGACGAAGCCCGGACCCCCTTGATCATTTCCGGTCAAGTTGAGCGCCCCTCCGAAAAGTACAACCGCGCTGCCGAGATCGCCCTGAGTTTGGAGAAGGAAGAACACTACGAAGTTGATGAAAAGATTCGTAACGTGATCCTGACGGACGAAGGCTTCGAGAAGGCCGAGGAGTTGCTGAACGTCACCGATCTCTTCGATCCCAAAGATCCCTGGGCTCACTTCGTCTTCAATGCGGTCAAAGCCAAAGAGATCTTTACTAAGGATGTCAACTATATTATCCGCAATAACGAAGTCGTGATCGTGGATGAGTTCACTGGACGAGTCATGCCAGGTCGCCGTTGGTCCGATGGTCTGCACCAAGCGATCGAAGCTAAAGAACATCTGCCGATCCAGAATGAAAGCCAAACCCTGGCCACGATCACCTATCAAAACCTCTTCCTGCTCTATCCGAAGCGATCGGGGATGACCGGAACCGCCAAAACCGAAGAGGCGGAATTCATCAAAACCTACAAGATGGAAGTGACCGTCGTTCCCACCAACCGCACCCTCCGCCGCAAAGATGCTCCCGATGTGGTTTATAAAACTGAGCCGGCCAAATGGCGGGCGGTGGCGGAAGAGATCTATCAAATGCATGATCGAGGTCGCCCGGTTCTGGTGGGTACAACCAGCGTCGAGAAGTCAGAAGGCTTGTCCAAACTGTTGAAAGAGTTAAATGTTCCTCATAATTTGCTCAATGCGAAACCCGAAAATGTGGAACGGGAGTCGGAGATCATTGCTCAAGCGGGTCGGAAAGGATCGGTGACGATCGCCACCAACATGGCAGGCCGGGGAACCGATATCATCCTGGGTGGTAACGCTGAATACATGGCTCGCCTCAAGCTGCGGGAAAAGCTGATGCCCAAGCTGGCCAAGTTAGACGCCGACAATCCCATGCTGACGATGCGAGCTCCCTCAGCCCGTGGCAGTGGTAAAGGCTTTGCGACCCAAACCCCGGACAAACCCAAAACCTGGGTTCCTTCCACTGGACTCTTCCCTTGTGAGATCTCTGAAGCCGCGAGTCGTGCCCTGGATGAAGCCGTTTCAGCCGCTGTCCAACAATATGGTCTCAACAGTCTGGCGGAGTTGCGGGTTGAAGATCTGATCGCTGTTGCTTCGGAAAAAGCCCCGATTCAAGACGAGCTGATCCTGCAATTGCGCGAAGTTTATAACCTGATCCGATCCGAGTATGAAAACTACACCGATGACGAACATGTCGAGGTAGTGAACCTGGGCGGGTTGCATGTGGTTGGGACCGAGCGGCATGAGTCCCGCCGGATCGATAATCAGTTGCGCGGTCGTTCCGGTCGTCAGGGTGACCCTGGATCCACTCGCTTCTTCCTTAGTCTAGAAGATTCGCTGCTCCGGATCTTTGGGGGTGATCGCGTCGCCAAGATGATGGATGCCTTCCGAGTCGATGAAGATATGCCGATCGAGTCGCCGTTGCTGAGCAGTAGTCTGGAAAATGCCCAACGCAAAGTTGAGGTGTACTACTACGACATTCGCAAACAGGTATTCGAGTATGACGAGGTGATGAACAACCAACGCCGAGCGATCTATGCTGAGCGTCGCCGTGTATTGGAAGGAGAAGATCTCAAGCCCAAGATCTTGGAATACTTGGCGGAAACGATCACCGAAATTGTGCGGGCTCACGTCAATCCGGATCTGCCTCCGGAAGAATGGGAATTGGAGAAGCTGGTTGGGAAAACCAAAGAATTTATCCCGATCCTCAGCAATTTGAGTATTGAAAAGATCGAGGATATGTCATCAGAAGAGATCTTGAACGATCTGATCGAGCAATCCCGCTTAGCTTACGAAGCCCAGGAATCCTTTGTGGATACGGTCCAACCTGGATTGATGCGAAAAGCGGAGCGATTTTTCTTACTTCAACAAGTGGATGCCCTCTGGCGTGAGCACCTTCAACAAATGGATGCGTTACGTGAATCCGTCGGTCTGCGGGGGTATGGACAGAAGGATCCTTTGGTGGAGTACAAGAGCGAGGGGTACGAGCTTTTCCTGGAAATGATGGCTGATATTCGTCGTAATACCGTCTACAGCTTATTCCAGTTCCGACCCCAAGCGGCCCCTGCTCAGCAAGCTCAGGCTGCAGCCACTGCCACAAGTACCGCTGCAAAGTCGGAAAGCAACGCTAGTGAGAGTGGTGTGATCGAGGCTGATTTCACGGAATCTTGAGATCTCTACTGGATCAAAGTGCTGGCCCGATTCGCTTGTAGCATGTCTGATTGCCTTGCTGCCCACCACACCAATTGATCATCCGTTTCCAGCAATGCGGTTGACTGACTGGTTTCAGTAGCAGCCAAATGAAACCGATCAAACATCCCCAACCCCTGCTGGACAAACCCACCTGCTTGAGCCTCAATAAACTCATCGACCGTAAGGGATGTCTCTCAAGACGCTGCACACTTGGACGATCACCAAAATCCCTATTTATAGTGGATGCAGCGTTATCTAGTCCTGATGTGCGCGCAGCGAGCATGAGTGGCTAACACTGCATTGCAGGGATGCGACTGTTAACCCGATCTTGCTATGATCCCGCATGTATTTGCACCCTAAAGTTGGGGCCGATCGTCAGCTTGTGAACCTCGTGATGGATCCAGCTCAACGGTAGTCCTATAGAGGTAAGGATGCATATAGTGATGGAGAAAACAGAAGATTGCCCCAATATGATTCTCCAAACTTTTGGA
>CAZONZ010000444.1:0-3516 GCA_964581005.1 uncultured bacterium | reverse complement strand
TGCAAATTTGGTCTGGATACCCTGAAGACTCTTTTTAGAATGAAATAGCCCTGCTGTGCCAAGTATATTCTCTGGATCAAATTGGCTCATCAATACTGGTGAATGCGTTGCGATAAAAATTTGTTTCTTCCAACTATCAGCAGCAAGTTTGACTGCTTCAGCAAAAACTGAAATTGCCCAGGGATGCAAAGAGATCTCAGGTTCGTCAAACAAAATAATGGAATCTCTATTGTCACCTTCAGCAAATAAAGCTGTAAGGTTAATCAGCATTTGTAGATGACCATCTGAAACCCAAGAGGCGGGAATAGGACGACGTCGATTCTTTTCGAGAAAATTTCCATAAACACTTGTTGGGCCAGTTTGGTCTAGGACTAAATCATCCAACCATGGAAAGCTTTTCCTCATAAACTTAATCACTGTATTGTATCGATCATCTAATTTCTGCTTGGCGTGTAGATTTCTTAAAACTGACCAAAGGTTTTCGCATCTCTCCCAAAGATAGGTTTGATAGCTTGAATCAGATCCTCGATTTTTTAAACGATCCAAATTCGCCTCTCTGGCCCGATACAAGTGAACAAAATGAAGCAACATATCAAGATCTGAAGCTTCCTTGATCCCATCTTCATAAACAATATAAAAGCTCAGTGCTAGCTTTTCAGGATCTCGAAGTGGGACAGATAGAGTGTCTTGTCGATTGGATAGATAAAAGGTGGCTTTATCACTTCCCATATTTCTCTCGATCAGAGTGGTTTTCCTGGTTTTTGAATAAAGTTTTTCACCAACAAAGGGTTCTATTCTGCCAGACGAATATCCTAAGAATACCTCATAAACCACTCCAACTGTTTCAAGGGCAATCGAAATATTTTCTCCTTCGTCTGCCCCATCCCAAAGTGCTCCAATGCCATGACTTCTAGCACTAGACGCTGTCTCTACTCCATTGATCACACAATCCCGGATAAACCAAATGGTATCCAGAAGAGTGGATTTGCCCGATCCGTTTGGACCGAATAGAACATTAAGATTGCTTGTATCTACGCGAACATCGGCTAATACTCGGAAGTTTTTGATTGACAAGCGGGCTAGTTTATCTGTCATTCCGTCCCCAAGGATATTGTGGTGATGGATCTAGGGTGGCTCAATGTTGATCGGTGTGAGACTTCCAGGATCAACTCTACGAAGACCTTGATGCACCTTCTTGGAGGATAGCAAACCTGTGAGACAACAGTACTGATTGGAGCAGTCTTAATCTCCAAATCGACAATGGCCACCTTGACTATTGAGTCGATGCGTGCCTGATCGCGTTTTTTAGGCTATACAGAGATATACCTGACCAAGGGGATCGAGGACATAAATTGCAGTATTCGTTACAATTCGTTACACTAAGGTAACGCATAATTTGCAAAACCCCATCAATGCCTCGCAGGAGGACTCTTATGGACGATCTTTCAGCTCTCTCTCTCGAACAGCAATTTCGCCAACGGGCCTTTGAAGCCATGGTTGAGCGGATGAGCCATGAGCAAGCTCAGGAGTTTCTGGTCAAGCTGCACAGACAGATGCTCCTCCAAGAAGCCACCTATCGCAGCCTGTTACGAAGCTCCCTGATCGATTAATCTGAATGAGCCGCAGTAGGTTGAAGTCTTTAATCAGCTACCAAGATCCTGTGAGTGGAGTTTTGAGTCATGCACGCCCTATCCTTGCCAACCTGGTGGATCCATGTATCCAGTGTGGTGGAATGGATCGTTGCCATCTTCTTGGTCTGGACATTTGCAGAGGTATCGCAGCAAAGGCAGTGGCGCGGGTTGGCTTGGGCGATGCTGCCCTCCCTCGTAGGAGCCATGTGTGCGGTAACCTGGCATTTTTTTGACAATGCTCCTGAGCTTAACTGGATCGTCACTGGACAAGCGACGTTCACCTTGATCGGTAACTGCACCTTAGCAGGAGCGGCTTTCTGGATCTGGCAACAGAGTCGCTTGCTGAAACCAGAAGATTCCGATCCAATCCAGGAGACAATGGGATCCGATGGAATGGCTGATAGGGATGATTAACTCATTAACTAAGCGCTCAAACTCTACCCCATGAATTCTTTATTTGCTCTATCTCTCCTCCCATACCTGATCTTTCTAGTCTTCCTGACTCGCACCCCAACCACTCCTCGGTTAGCGTTGATCGGCTTTTATGTGTTGCTTCTGTTTGTCGGTGTCACGATCCCGGCAGGATTGTATGCCAAGGCCGTGTATGGTGAGTCGTTAGCCAATATCGATCCGTTGCATGGTGGAGCTGAGGCATTCTTGAGTATATCGAATGTTTTGGTTGCCCTAGGATTCAAGCAAGCTATCGATCACTATCAATCTAAATCGGACGTTGGTCAGGGTATTGCAACTGATCCCAGTGAGCGCTGACCAGGATCGCACCTGCAAACGCTCGAAATCCTCTCGCAAACAATTCTGTCCAGGTTAGGCTATTGCTGCAACGATCGATCCTTACCGATCAGCATCAGACTTGGATGGAGAGAGCTCATGAGCAGGAGTGTAGTTCCAGGCAATCTGGATCGACGGGAGTCCAATGGTCCCTGGTCCAGAAGTAAGCGCAGCCGACGTGATCTGGGTTGGCTAGGCGGTCTGCTGATCAGTTTGGGGCTCACCGGATCTGCAGCATGGGCAGGCGAGTATTTTACGGAAGAAGTCACCAGCCCTAGCATTGAGGTGGTGCATGGCTGGCAAGTGATCGCGGCAGATCGAGTCTTCACGATCAGCAATAGCAGCCGAGGTGGATTTAATGTGCCGATGGAGATCGACGGGACAGCCTGTGGAGCGGTTGAACTGATCATGCTCTCTGGTCGGATCCTACCCCTCGGTCAGGCCAAGGACTGCACGATCAATCTGTTTCCAGCCCTCGATAAAATGATCAACCAAGAGATCGAGAGTTTGCGAGCCCGTGTGGATGATCAGGTGATCGAGATCCCGTTGGATGACAATGATCGACTGGCCTTAGCTCAGGTGGGCAACCAATCCCGCGATACCTTTATTTTCTTTCAACAGGAACTCTCCAGGGTGCTTGCCTTACTGCAACGGGAGGATGCCACTCAGACACCCAACTCACCGACTGCTCTCGCTCAACCAACCCCGATCCCCTTTTCCCCACCCACAATCCCAGCTCCAGCGGCTCCTGCAACACCTGGATCCGTTCTTCCCCCCCAGCCCCCTGCAGAATCTGGGGTGCCTCCAACGATCAATGCACCCGTAAGCTCCTCCTCTGGAACTAGTGCAGAGACTGAAGACGATTTTGTGATCATTGATCAAATTCAAGAAGAGCAGGTTGGCGCAGGCAGTCGGCTCACGGTTCGCGGGGCTAATCGGGGTCCCTATACCGTTCTACAAGCCCAAGCTCAATTCAATTTCTACCAAGGCGATCAATTGGTTGATACCCGGATCGGGGCCTTTGATCCCAGCGATGTGCCACCCGGTCAAGAAGCGATTGCCCAAGTGATCAAAACTGAGTCGAATTGGGATCGAGTAA
>CAZONZ010000443.1:0-3534 GCA_964581005.1 uncultured bacterium | reverse complement strand
GGCACTAGCCATCCGATCAACCGATTGCGACATCTGATCAACCGATTGCGACATCTGATCAACCGATTGCGACATCTGATCAACCGATTGCGACATCTGATCAACCGATTGAGTCATTTGGGTAACTGAGTTGATCAGTAGGTTCTCTTGCTCAGGTGTCATTGGTTTTTCCTCAGATCGAACAGGTTTAGCCTTTGAAACTATTGCTGAGAACTCGACCCAGGGTTTTGAAGTCTTCCAGAACTCGGCCTGTGCCCAACACAACGCAGCTCAATGGATCTGCTGCAATATGAACCAAGATCCCGGTTTCATGGCTGATCAGAGCGTCTAACCCCTTCAGCAGAGCACCCCCACCCGCCAGCATGATGCCTCGATCAATAATGTCAGCCGCCAGTTCTGGAGGGGTTCGTTCCAAGGTGCGCTTGATCGCTTCCACAATGACCGATAAGGGCTCAGCCATGCTTTCGCGGATCTCTGGGCTCTTGACGGTAACAGTTCGAGGCAGACCAGAGAGAAGGTGTAAGCCGCGAACTTCCATCGTGATCTCTTCTTGGATGGGGTAGGCCGAACCGATCTGGATCTTGATTTCTTCGGCGGTGCGTTCCCCGATCACCAGGTTGTGGACTTTCTTCATGTATTGAGCAATCGCTTCACTCAGTTCGTCCCCAGCCACCCGGACAGATTCACTCAGCACGATCCCTTGCAAACTGAGGACCGCAACTTCCGTGGTGCCCCCTCCAATATCGATGATCATGTTACCTGTAGCTTCTTGCACTGGGAGACCGGCTCCGATGGCCGCTGCAACGGGTTCGTCCACTAGATAGACCTCTCGTGATCCGGCTTGGAGGGCTGCTTCCATCACAGCCCGTCGTTCAACCCCTGTGACCCCGCTGGGAATTCCGATCACGATCCGAGGGGCAATCAGATAGCGACCTTCATGGACTCGATGGATAAAATGCTTGAGCATCATTTCGGCGGTGTCGAAGTCTGCGATCACGCCGTCACGCAGGGGCCGAACTGCGATAATATTGCCAGGAGTCCGGCCTAGCATTTTTTTGGCATCTTCACCTACGGCCAGGGGCATCTTTGTATTCTGATCAATGGCGACCACCGAGGGTTCCTGCAGGACAATGCCTCGACCCGCCACATACACGAGGGTGTTGGCTGTGCCTAGATCGATACCCATATCGCGGGAAAAACGACTAAAGAGCCCCATGACTCAAGCTCCCATCCAAAAATTGGTTAAGCAAGACCACCCTCAGCGACAACGAGCCATTAGCGATCCGTAACTCACGGGGAGCAAGTCTGGTCGCAGGGATGAAGTTGCCTCCCACTATATCCAATCTCTTCTGGAACTGAAAGAGCTTCCTGTGGAAGAGAGGCTGGGCATATTTCCTCAAGACTCAGATCATGGGCTTATTAAGCCGAAGCAGCAGCCTAAGCGTATAGGCAAGCATTAAGTGGCAGCATTGCACCTTCTATTTACAGTCTTAGAACTCTGTTTTAGTCTGATTAGAGGATAGACCCAGAGAATACAGAGGATCCTCATGGCTGATCTCGATCATGATGACTGTTATCGTCTCCTGGGGCTTAAGCCCGGTGTTTCTTTTGAAAAATTACAGCATGTGTATCGGCAAAAAATCTATGCCCTGAGTCGGACAGGATCCAAAGCCGATCTAACACGGCTCAAAGAGGCTTACACTCAACTTGCACAGGATCTTGAAGAGGCACCTCCAACGAGTGAACCCTCGAACCCCTCTCCTTCCGTTGATGTATCGGATCCTGATCCAGCCCAGGCAGCACCACCATCCATAGGATTATGGCGAAAAGCCAGATTAGGATCAGAGTCAGCCACCCAAGATCTGATTCGAGAGATTCTGCAAAACCATCGCATTCCAGGGCATGTAAGTTTCAAGGGGGGCGACGTTATTCTGAGGATCAATGCGGCTCAGGTTACTCAGGTTGGTGCAACAATGGCCCAGATTTCAACGTTACTGCGAGATCTCCCCCTGAATTCTCTTAAAACCCTCAAGGTCTATGGATTAAATCGAGATCAAACGATTGCTTGGCAACGGCAGATTAAGCTAGTTCCTGAGGCGATCAGCTCTCAACGATGGGATCGCTTTAGTTTTGATGATCCCATGCTCAATACATCAGCTTATCCCCTGGCCTTTATCGCTGCTTTGGTGATTAATACTGTGGGGATACTCCAGTTGTTTCATCTTCCCTTACATATTTGGATCCATGAGTTTGGTCATGCGACAGTCGCTTGGTTCAGTGGACGACGAGCGATCCCCCTGCCCTTTGGATGGACGAATTACCAACCGGAGCGATCTTTGTTTGTCTATTTTGGGATCTTGTTTCTGTTGGGACTCCTGTTTTGGTCTGGGTGGCGAGAGCGCTTGAAGTGGCCGATGGGGATCGCGGTGGGGGTAGCTCTATTACAGTTTTGGATGACCTGGATGACCTCAGTCCGAGAGTTTGAAATGTGGTTCTCCTTTGGGGGAATTGGTGGAGAATTCTACCTTAGTTTGCTTCTCATGATCAGTTTTTACTTTCCGATGCCGGATCGATGGCGGTGGGATTTCTGGCGGTTCCCTGTGTTAGTGATTGCCATGAGTAGCTTCTGGAAAAGTTTTTGGACTTGGCATCGGATCGAGCGAGGACAGGAATCTATTCCCTGGGGCACGATTTTTGGTGGTCAGGGGGATGCTGGGGGAGATATGAATCAACTGAACTGGCGGTTTGGCTGGAGTCCCGACCAGATCATCGATACCTACAATGGGTTGGGACATATATGTTTGCTGATCGCGTTAGCAACCTATGGGATCTTTTTGGTGAAACTGAATCCTCGGATCTGGCTATTGATCAGACAAAAGACTATGTTTTTAACCGATCGGTGATCAAAACGACTGGTGTAAACGGGCAGATCTCGATCTTTCTTGATTACTGATCCTCTTTTGGAGGAGGGGGTTGTTGTTGACGGATGAGAAAGCGGATCTCTTGCAGCAGAACATTGAAGCGCTGATCACTCTCCTCTTGTCGCCGCCGGAACTCTGCTAGTTCTTGCTCATGCTGTCGCCGAAACTCTGCTAGTTCTTGCTCATGACGATCCTGGCGAGCGATCACCTGACGGACCACTCCAGCCAGATCACCGAGCTGTTCCTGGAAACGGAGTTGAGCATGGGCCACCCGACCCACCGCATCCGCCATCTGGGCAAACCGGGCATTCAGTTCTTCATCTGTCATTGGGTTCTCCAGTTCGATTCCCTCCTAGTCTATAAGATCCCTAAAATCAACCAGCTTGTACTGTAAACGGGCAGATCTCGATCTTTCTTGGTTATTGATCCTCTTTTGGAGGAGGGGGTTGTTGTTGACGGATGAGGAAGCGGATCTCTTGCAGCAGAACATTGAAGCGCTGATCACTCTCCTCTTGTCGCCGCCGGAACTCTGCTAGTTCTTGCTCATGCTGTTGCCGAAACTCTGCTAGTTCTTGCTCATGCTGTCGCCGAAACTCTGCTAGTTCTTGCTCAT
>CAZONZ010000442.1:0-3539 GCA_964581005.1 uncultured bacterium | reverse complement strand
CCGGAGTTCGACAATCTCGCAAACACATGACCTGGTATGTGAAAGAATTTCCAGGAGCTTCCGGTTTTCGCGCTGAACTCTGCCGGATCGAATCTGTTGAACAAGGCATCACGATTTTGAAGCGAGCCATCGATCACTGTCAACACCAACAAGATAGCTTATCGGTCGGCAAGAGATCTCTCACCGTAAACCTAGCATGTTGACTTGCCGATCTGGGGATAGCTGAGATTCTTATGGTTTGAAGCTTGCTGAGCAAAATGATCTTGGACATCGATGGTGCTCATGATTTCCCCTTGATGGATCCCTAGATCCCAGGTTATCGAACGATCAGCATGGAGCTATCACGCTGGCTCTTCAGCTTCCTGATAAACTACCGATCCCTTTAATCGATCGGAATCGAGATCCTCATTGGGTGTGAGGCTGCAGCTGTACTACGATCGATCGTGAACCTTATTGTCCGTGCTCAAGGAGTCTGCCGTGAAACTGTCCAGCCAAAATCTTGACTCCCGTCTCAATGTGATCTATGACGCGATTGTTGTGGGGGGGGGAGCGGGTGGACTGTCTGCTGCGATCTATCTGGCTCGCTATGGGCTGCGGTGCTTGGTGGTGGAAAAAGGCAGGGGACGATCCTTCTGGATGCAGGATCTGCGCAACTACTTGGGCGTTGATCCAGACACACCCGGACGGGATATTGTCAACCACGGCATGAAGCAAGTGCTGGATTGGGGCGGAGATTACCTGCGCGGTTTTGTGGAAGCGGTGAGCGATGAAGGTGAAACCCTGGCTGTTCGGGTCAAGGTAGGGAAGACGAATAGTACTTACCCGATCTTCCGGTGCAAGTATCTGATCGCAGCATCCGGGATCATTGATCATTTGCCGCAATTGGAGAATATGCAAAACGTCTATGATTTCGCGGGCTATACGTTACATGTTTGTCTGATCTGTGATGGATTTGATATGTGGGATCAGAAGGCGGTTTTGATTGCCGGATCGGAATCGCAGATCCAGGCTGCGTTTGTGTTGAATTGGTTTACACCCTATATCAATGTGCTAACGCATGGAGCATTTGAGGTGGGTGATTCCATGAAACAAAAGTTAGCAGAGCATGGATTTCCGCTGTATGAGTCTCGGATCCGGCGCTTTTTGGGTGAGGATCACAAGCTTAGTGGAGTGGAGTTAGAAGATGGCACGATCGTAGAAGTCACAACGGGCTTAATCAATATGGGATCCCATTATTACAATGAGTATCTTAAAGGCATTGAAGGATTGAATTGGGACGGGGAGAATCTGATCACGGATGAGTGGACTCAGACCAGCCATCCCCGGATTTTTGCGTTGGGAGATTTGAAGAAGGGGCTGAACCAGGTTTCGATCGCGGTGGCGGATGGGACGTTAGCGGCAACGAAGATCTGGCGAACGATCCGGCGGGCGAGTCCACCTCGCAAATGGGACGATAACCTGCAGCACTGGCAGGAAGGAGATCAGACAAATGTTACAGATCCCGTAGCCTCTCAGCTCAGTTCGGTTTCATGAGTTTAAGGTAAATGCAGATCACTCGGTTCCCATCGGTTGCCCTCTGAGATCTGGATGTGGGTTAAGAGTACCTGCTGAACTCTGATGGCTGATCTTTGATCCTCTGACTGTTTGACTGGTACGAATTGTCTTCATTTGATCTGATCGCTTCTTCTCTATTGTTATGTCTGATTCCTCCCTCTGGCCCTATCGCACACCAGGTATTACAGATGTTTTGTTTGATCGAATTCCTGGGATTCCTATGAGTCCGAGGGAGGTCCGGGTATTGATCTTGAGTCAGTTGCGGTTGGGATCTCAGGATTGTCTCTGGGATATTGGGGCAGGCACGGGCACGATCGCGGTGGAGGCGGGGTTACTGTGTCCGGAGGGTCAGATTATTGCGATTGAGCGGGATGAGGAAGTGGTGGATCTGATCCGGCATAATTGCCGCAAGTTTGGGGTTGAGAACGTCAAGGTACTACAGGGGACGGCTCCGGAGTGTTTGACGGATCTCGATTCGACGCCAACACGGATCTGCTTGGAGGGGGGGCAACCATTGCGGCAGATCGTGCAGCAGAGTTGGGAGTTGTTGGGCCTGGAGGGGCGAATGGTGGCCACAGCGACGTCATTGGAACAGCTGTTTGCCTTGTCATCAGCATTAGCAGAGGTGCAGGCCCGACATGTGGAGGTGACCCAATCGACAGTCAACCGGCTTGAAAGTCGGGGTCGCAGTCAAGTCTTTGTTGCCCTCGATCCGATCTTTGTCCTCAGTGGGCAAAAGATCCATTAGGTGCTTTCGGAATCAACCGAACGCTACGATCGAGGGCAAAAATTTGAGTTCTATCGTACCCTAGCTACACTCCAGGAATATCTCCTGATTGCTCAGCATACACCTCACGTTGAGCAATTTGTTAAACAGGCCAACGATCAATGGCTGTTCACAGACTATAGCGATCTGAACCAAACCTTTACCCTGCAATCAGTAGGGGTGACTATTCTCCTAGGGGATCTCTACGAAGCTGTCGAATTTCAGGTACCTTAACTCAGCAAGAAGACTTTGATCACGAAGATTTTGATGAACTCAATTGTTGCCGCACCCACTCTCGAAACGCAATCTCTACAGCCATCGGATCCTCCTGCCGAGCCCGACTCAACCACTGTGGGATGACTCGCTTCACATCAATCATGGGGAAATGATGACTCTGATCCTTTAGCACATATTCCCCCAGCTCTAGCCAGTAGAGATCCAGGTATTCTTGAGCAGGTTGATAGATCCAAACTTCAGGGATCTTGAGGGGTAGATATAGTTGAATATCGGTGAGACTGGTGACATCGATCTCCAACACTAAATCAGGAGGCGGATCCGTCGTCAAATCAATCCGATTCCGTCCTGACAGCATAACGGCCTGGATGGCCTCAGCAGATTCAATGTAATAACAACTATCCGGTTCGATCCCAGCTGGCTTGCCCTTCAGCGTTGTTGATCCCATCAGCACAGCGGGCGTGGCGGTCTCCTGCAAAACAACTTTGATCAATCCCTCGATCGTTCGATTGCTGAACTCATGGTCTGGGGTAGGAGACATGATCGTTAAGATTCCATCGAAGTAGCGGATCCGACCAGGGCTATCCCCACCCCGATCGATCAGCAGAGCTTCAAACTCAGCCCAGGAGAACTCTTGGATCTGAAGCATCTGACCCGGAAAAACATGAATCTGATCGAAACGGATGGTTACAGAGGAGGTCATCGATCGTTCGGTCAACGGTAGAGCCATGATAGCGCAGACGGATCCTTGGTCTGATCCTTCTCGAACGTCGGAGTCGTAAGCTGTCTGAGGCTATCGATCCTGTATTTTGCCATTGGCTTGCCAAGCATCCAGATCCAGGGAATCCAGTTGAGTTTAAAATCTGGGTATACGCTCACTTACAGCGATCCTAGCGATGCTTAGTGCCACAGTGACTGATACTGGACAAATTACCCTGCCTGAAGAGATTCAGGTGCATCTCAAACTGGTGAGTGGCAGCCAAGT
>CAZONZ010000441.1:0-3547 GCA_964581005.1 uncultured bacterium | reverse complement strand
TTCGCCAGAATCAGTTAGGTGTTGTTTGTGATTCCAGTACGGCATTTACTTTGAAAAATGGGAACAAGCGATCACCTGATATTTCGTTCGTCAGCCGAGATCGACTGCGGGGGTTGAGCCGTCCGCTCCGTGGCTTTTTCCAAGGATCCCCTGATCTGGCGGTGGAGATCTTATCGCCTGGGAATACGGTTGAGGAGATGCACGAGAAGATTGTGGAGTATTTCGAGAATGAGACGCGGTTGGTGTGGGTGATCCATCCGGATGAACGGTATGTGTTGGTATATCACCAGCCAGAGCCAGATCGGTTTTTAAGGGTTGCAGATTCTCTCGATGGGGAAGAGGTGGTCTGTGGGTTCTCGATGAGGGTTTCAGATCTATTTGAGCCGTGGGACTTCTGAGCGCCGATCACGCTCCTGATTGAGACTACGGAAGAAGAACTGGAAGGGATCATGGGGTTACCAGGCTGAGTCACAATGAGTAACGGGTAGCACCTTCTGTATGAGCGTATTCGATCGGATTATGCTGGTCGCCACTATGAGCGGAAATCCAGGCCGTCATCATGTCCAAGTCAATTGCTTCGATCTTGCCAACAACCCCCTTGGCCGACTTCAAAGTCGGGGTCGATACCGTAATCTTTTCGGTGGATAGTCAGCAAAATCGTCTGCTGCTCTTACTGGTCCGGCGACGTGAAGAACCGTTTCAAGGCCAATGGTCTCTGCCGGGGACACTGGTTCGACAAGGCGAATCTCTGGAAGACGCGGCCTACCGGATCCTCTCCGAAAAGATCCGAGTTGAACACCTTTACCTGGAGCAGCTCTACACCTTTGGCGGCCCCAACCGCGATCCGCGTGAGGATCCCAATGCCTACGGGGTTCGTTACCTATCCGTCAGTTACTTTGCCTTGGTCCGCTTCCAGGACACTCAGCTCCTGGCGAAAGGGGTGGAAGGGATCGCCTGGTATCCCTACAACGAGATTCCTCCTCTAGCCTTTGATCACAATCAGATCTGTCACTATGCCTATCGACGGCTCTGTAGCAAGCTGGAGTACAGCCCGATCGCATTTGATATTTTGCCAGAAACCTTCACATTGGGCGAGGTCTATCAGCTCTACAGCACGGCGTTGGGCGAAAACTTTTCAGACTACTCTAACTTCCGCGCCCGCTTACTCAAACTGGGAATTCTCCGCGATACAGGTCGCAGAACCACTCAGGGAGCCGGTCGGCCTGCGATGCTCTACTGTTTTGACGCTGAAGCTTTCGAGCGGATCAAAGATAAACCGATGGTGTTTGTCTAGATCTGAGGACTCGCGGGTCGCAATCCAACGGCCAACCCTCAGCGAGCAGTACATTGATCTGGTCAATAACACAAAGCCCACGTAATCAGCTCTTCTCTTAAATCCAATCAAGTATCACTCTTCTGTTTTTTCTCCTCTGATTGTTTCTGAAATACTGCATTGATATCAGGGTCATATATGTTTACTGAGACAATTTTATCAGCACGAATACATATCCTAAGATCATAGGCATTAAGAATGTTCTCCCTTCCTAAGCTTGTTGTGGGATCTTCCGCAAGATCTTCATATACCTTCTTATAGTCTGTTACTATTTCCAAGGTCAGCTTGTTCTGATCTCGATATCCTGATAATATTGGAAATAAAGTAAAGTATCCACGCTCTTTTTTAGGATCAATATCTTCATAGACATACCCGATGTAAACTTTTCTGTTTTTCAGGGTCACTGAAACCTGCAGCTGTTTAATAAGAGCAAGGAATAAAAAGTTTTCTAACTGATTGCCAAACTTGAGAATTGCTTGCTGATACTCTAACTTTTCCTTGAACAGGTAATAATTAAGAGGAATCCAAATAACTGATCCTATTACAAAGGAGAGGAACGCTAAACTAAAGTCACTAAATTGAAAAGAGTATGGCGCAAAAAAAGACATGATAGCTTTGTCAATCATGCTACCCAGTAGAGGTATTCTCAAAATAAAAATAGCAATTAGGGTAAATATTACTCCCCATATCGAAGAGTAGAGCAGAAGTCTATACCCTTCATATCGAACAGATCTAATTTTCGTTCTGTTCCAAAAGGTAACAAAGATGAAGCCAGCTAGTAAAGAAGCAGCAGCAAGTTGAAAGGCATCATCAATTTCCCTTGCTAAGGGAGTTTTCAACTTCTTGGGACGTAGACTGCTTTTTCTGATCCATTTCCCAAAGTTGCTGAAAACTAAGACTGGAACGGGCTGTCCCAGAAGTAGTAACAGAGAAAGTAGAAGTTACATCATTCTTGGTAACTTCTTCATCGTATAAAAGATTCATGATAAACTTGCGTAACTGCTCTCCCATGACTACGGCACCTCTTTAAAACCTCTTTTTTGTTAACTTAAAATATAACACTCATTTCATGATCTCGTCAAACACCCTCAAAGATTGATCCTTCGGGGACAATGTTACAAAAACAACTTGCTCTCTGATCAGCTCTTAGACCGGATCGGCAACCAACTGGTTAATGTACTCCAGTGTCCGTTCAGCCTCATCTGGATCAACCACGCTGAGGGCAAATCCAACATGGACAAGGACATAATCATTCAGATCTGCTTCAGGGACATAGGCTAAGCTGACGTTTCGCAAGACTCCGCCAAAATTGACCTTGGCAGTACGGGCCAACGGATCCTCACCCACAATCGCAACAATTTGACCAGGGACAGCTAAGCACATCAGAAATCCTTAGAGACGGCATTCCATACTTAACTGATCCGGATTCGATCTGAGCTGAAGATGCTGTAAAACTTTGGGATCCTGGTTTGATTTCAGTCTGCTCGATGGGCAACTCGTCTCAATTCACGACAAGGCAGGGGCATAAAAACGAGTTGGATCGATCTCATGAGAGCGCGATCCAACTCTAGAGGCGTGTGTTGTATCGATCAAGCGGAACGAGTGTTTAGACAACTAGAGCTCAGGAGCTTAGCCTTCGGTTACGGTCAAGGGGTAGCGGAGGGTGGGGTTGAGGGGGCAGCTGTAGACGTACTCACCGGGCTTGAGGCTAACGGTGTAATCTTTGGTCTCCCCTTCAAACAGGCCGCCGCCGCTCACTCTGGGCAGGGTTAGTCCCTGGATCCCTGCACCACGCAGGTAGAAGCCCACTTCGTAAGGAACGTTCTCGTTGGTGACGCGGAAGGTGTATTCGCCTGCAGGAATCGACAAGGGTTGAGCAGAACGGTTGCTTGCTGTCTCGTTGTTGATCTGTTCGCAATCTGCAGCTGAGGTCGTTTCAAAGTTGAGGTTGGCGCCTTCGCTTTCCAGGAATTGGCAAGGAACCTGAGTCAGTTCGATCACGCTCTGATCACCTTCAGAAGCCACTTCCAGATCGTACTCAGCATCAGTCATAGCAGAGGCTTCAACATCAGCGGATTCAGCTTGAGCAGCAGCACAAGGGTTGGCTGCACAGGGGTTGGCTGCACAGGGATTGGCTGCACAGGGATTGGCTGCACAGGGATTGGCGGCGCAGGGGTTTTTATCTGCACAGGGGTTGGCTGCACAAGGATTGGC
>CAZONZ010000440.1:0-3552 GCA_964581005.1 uncultured bacterium | reverse complement strand
TCGATCGATTGGAGCTGAAGAAGCGGCACGATCTACAAGCTGAAGTGGTGTTGACCTTAGAGCCCATGGATCTGCAACATCCTCATGGGATGGAACCCAGTGTAGGGATCTCGCTGCAGGCCCAGATGGATGGAAGTTGGCAATTGGGGGTGCATATTGCAGATGTTGCCCATTGGATCGGGGTGGACACCATCTTAGATTGGGAGGCCCAGCAGCGATCGAAGGCGGCGTATCTGGATGCGACGGTGTTGCCCTTATTCCCCCCCACTGTTCAAAATCTTTGTGCTTTGTTACCCCAGAAGGAGCGCTTAACCCTCTCTGTTTTGATGAAGTTAGCTCCGGATGGACGGCTACAGGGGTATGAGATCTATCCCAGTGTGATTCGATCGAGAGCGCATCTAAGCTATGGCCAGGTTGAGGCGTTGCTCGCCACAGCTGAGGAAACTGAAGCAACCTCTGAAGACGCCATCCCCGAATTGATGGCCCTGTTGCAAAATCTCTATCACCTCAGTCAGCTGGTCCGACAGCAGCGGCATCAGCAAGGTGGGTTTGATTTCCCGATGTTGGAGTTGGATTCGCCTCAATCGGCTGATGAAAGTCGAGAAGGGGCGCTCGTGATCAGTCCGACCTCCAAAGCCCATATGCTGATGACCGAGTTCACCTTACTCACCAATCGCGCCATTGGCGAACATCTGCGTCAGCTCAATATTGCCGCTCTCTGCCAGATCCAACCGACTCCCTCTGTTGACGAGATGCAAGGCTTTTTGCGGTTGATCGGCAATATGCGCCTGGATCTAAATTTAGCTGATTCGAGTGAGGTAACCCTGGCTGATTTCCAGCGTTTTTGTGCCTGGATCACGACTCCGGATCTTGTGGCTCAGGGGGTGAGTCCAGCTTTAGTCAGCCAACTCTTATCCACCTTACCGGAAGCGGTTTATCAGGTGTCGCCGCTGAGTGATGTCAGCCTTGACTTTGAACTAGAAGATCAGGAAGTGACTGTTGAACCCGTGAGAATGATCCGCCACTTTGGGTTAGGGTTGTCCGCTCCGTATTGTCATATCACGGCTCCTCTACGTCGCTATGCCGATCTGATGAATCAACGAGCTCTCCATCTGCTGTTTGAAAAAGGTCGGGATCGACGGACGTCACGAGTCAAGCAAGGTGTAGATCTGCATAGTAGTTCCTGTCATGGTCGGATCAATTGGTACGTGCTGCCTCCCAAGACACAAGAAGAGTGGCAAGAGATCCTACTCAGTCAAGTGGCAGGCTTAAACCAGCGTTATCGGATCATTCAACAGGCTGAACTGGAACTGATCGGCTTGAAGAAATCTGAATTTATGCAGAAGCACATTGGCCAAGTGTTTCCTGGTTTGATCATTGGTGTCCAGAACTACGGCTTCTTTGTGATGATCAATCCGATCTTGGCTGAGGGACTGGTGCATGTGAGCTCGTTAAATCAGGATTGGTACGAATATCGCAGTCGTCAGCAGGCGCTTGTGGGTCGCAAAAGTCGGCGGCAGTTCCGCTTAGGCGATCGGGTTGAAGTCGAGATCAAAAATGTGGATTATTACCGCAAACAGATCGATCTAGTGGTGGTTGGGGATGGCCGTCCCTACGATGATGACGATAACTGAAGCCAGGATCGCTATATCTTGATCTAGGGGGCGTTCTTGCCTTCTAGCCGACGGTTTGAGTCAGGGGTAACAGGGGTAACGTGGTGAGCACTGCTGTCAAATTTCCTGCTAATCAGGGATTTGAAGGCTAAGACAATATGCTCCTTCGGGATCCCAGCGGCTTCGAGTTCGTAGGCAACCCCCTCTTCTGGACCGTCATGTTGGATCTAGACCTTGCCTTTAAAGAAGCCCTTCCCCGACAATGGTACTGGATAAGTGGAAGAACATGAAGTAAGATTTGCTTGCCAATCGGAGGGATGAAATGAGTCAGGGAAGTGAGAATGGATTTCCAGTCGAAGTTCTGGCCGAGCAGATCGCCCGCTTGACAGAGGTTATCATCACAGGTCAGCAAGCTGATGAGGCATGGAGAGAAGAACAGCGGCGTTGGCGAGAAGAAGACCAACAGTGGAAGGCAGAAGATCGACAGTGGAAGGCAGAAGATCGACAGTGGAAAGAAGAGGATCGACAGTGGAAGGCGGAAGACCGACAGTGGAAAGAAGAGGATCGACAGTGGAAAGAGAGTTTCCGTGCTGATCTGGCTAGAGTAGAAGCCTCCATCGAAAAGAGGGAAGAGAGCTTTGAGCGGATCACTCGTGTGGCTGAGATCTTGATCGAGGAGATCAGAGAAAGGAGATAAGGGTGTGCCATCGAGATGTATGGGGAAATCCCGCTGTTGCCATCTGCTAGGCCCAGTCGCAAAGGATCGGTCTCCATCGTCTCTGAGGGTTGGGTGATCTCTCTATCCGTGTTAACCCGTGATCAGCTGCCGATCGGATGGGACTATGACCTTCAAATCACAATGAGGCCCTGAATGGGGGTACTCCAGGGTCCAGGTTCATCGCGGGTGTTGACCCAGCGGAGGTAGTAGTGCGCGAGTTGACCGCCCTCTTCGGGTTCAAAGCTGTTGACGTAAGGGGTGCGGGTGTCGGTGCCTAGATATTGAAACGCTTCCGGGTTGAGTGGGGCGGTGTCGCCAATAAATACCCAAATCTGACAGCCTCGGACGCCATTGGGTTTGGCTTTGCGGGTTGGGGTGGTTTCATCGACAAAATGGATCGTGTGTTGGAGCCGTCCGGTTTGTTCAAGGCGGGGGAGGGGTCGAGTGGTGGGGACGGGGGAGGGACTGCGGGTGGTGGATTTTACGGTGATCTGCAAGGCCACACGCTGACTATCGGTGACGGCGGGATTGGCTTGGATGATGGTGGCTAGGGTTCGGGCTTGATCTTCGGTGATCTGACGTTGATCGGTTTTCGATTGGCGGGCGGTTTCGACGGTAACTTGAGCGGCTTGTAATTCACTCCAACGGGTCTGCCAATCGGGATAACTGGCTAATAAGGGCGCTAGATCCGTATCACTCAGTCCTAATTCAGCCTGATGATCACGGGCATAGGTGACGAAGTTGGTGAGCCACTGATCATAGTCTTGGTCGGAGACGGGGATATAGTCCGGCATAGGGGATCTCTTCATGAATAGGAAGGGGTTTCTCTTTAGATGTTACCCTTGCGCCGCTCCAAGCTAAAGACTCAGTCACCATTTTGCTCCACATGATTGGGAATCTACTGAAGAGGATAGGGGATCGAACCAAGATCCGCTGGGATCCGCTCAACAGGAGTTGGAGTGTGGTCAAGATTAATTGGGATCTGCTCAACATGAGTTGGAATATGGCCAAGATTAGCTGGGATCTGCTCAAGATCAGTTGGAATATGGCCAAGATTAGCTGGGATCTGCTCAATATTAGTTGGAATACGGCCAAGATTATTTGGAATACTGGGCTATTCCGAATAGCACACCCCACTGCGAGGTCAGATCCTTGGTACCCTTCGCTTTGTGAACTACCAGACACCGACCGCTAGGCGGTACGGTGCTGGCTTCCCTCTTC
>CAZONZ010000439.1:0-3555 GCA_964581005.1 uncultured bacterium | reverse complement strand
CCTTCGAGCTCAACACTCGGTTTTTTTCAGCCTTTGGACTCCAGGAGTTCAGATCTGAACCTGACCACCTGAGAATGAATGGGAAATTGTCGAGAAAATAGCTCGGATCTTCAGGAAAAAAGCTCAACACTCGGAGAAAAGAGCTCGGATCTTCAAGAAAAGGGCTCGATACTTCGAGGAAATGGATCAAGATCCCGTGATCAGAGGCTGACGGATAGATCCTGAAGCCGATCTATTCATTCATGTTGCGGTAGGTAGCAACCGCTGAGGGGGAAACACGATTGAGATAGCGGAAGATCCAGTACTTAAACAAAGTGTCTAGGATCACGGGAAAGGTGGCGATAAAGGCATAGTTGAATTCTTGATTTTCTGCTACCCCCAAATGCCTGGAAATACCTGCTAGCAAAACTTCCCAGCCATGCGGTGAGTGATAGCCCACAAAAATATCTGTAAACAAGATAATGATAAAAGCTTTGGCACTATCGCTGAGCCCATAAATGATCTGATCCAAAAAAGACTTGAGTACTTCGATCTCTTCTCGACCAATAAAGATCAGCCAGCCAAATACGGCTAGTGAGGAAAGATCCGCTAACACGTTTTTCAGTCCTTCGAGATCTTCTTTGCGGTATTTAGACAGGATCTCATTGGCTTTTTGGCGCAGGATTTCCTCTGGTTCAACACTTTCTTCTTCAACCTCACCCAGATCAGCACTGATCAGCCGTTCAAATTCCATCCGCTCTTTGAAATGTTCTAGCTCAATGATCGCTTTTTCTTCAAATTCAGGGCTGAGGGCAATTTCGGCCAGAGGAGGATTATGAAAATGGTTGATCAAGGGTTCAAACAAGAGATTTTTGGACAGGATTTGAGTCAGTAGAGGTAGGACGGCTAAGAGGATCAAGAATCGGATCGAGATAATGGTTCTAGATCGAGAATCTCGGAAGGCTGTGACGACTTCTTCTTCGTAGTCAGGGTTGAGTTCTCGACCTAAACGGGTAAAAGTGCGCAGGATCGATCGCGGTAAGATCCCGGTTTTGCCAGAGACAGGTTCGGACTTGCGTAAGGTGCGGTTGCGACCTGAGCGAGGTGTGGTGGGGGAGTCTGGATCGACTGTTTGCGGAGGAGCACCGGGGGATGTGGAACGTTCTGGCGAATGATTCCGACCATTTTGGTGATGGGTTGGATCGGCTGTTGCATAACCTTCTAACTCCTCAGAGCTTTGACGGGTTAACTCAGTTCGGGTTTGGCCTTTGCCGTTGGGCGGAGGATTTTGCTGTTTAGACGTTGGATCAGGAGGGTGAGTGGAACGAGTGATCTCCAGTTCTTCCTCAGCAACAGAGGGGTCTGACTGGTTGCGAGTGCGTCGATACTTGGATGTAATCTGATCAATGAATTGCAATTTAGCCAAAACTGTACCCGTTTCACCAGGGGTATCGGGAGGAGCGGATCCATTTGAGGCGGATCCATTTTGAGCCTCGGTTGGGGAGTTTGGATCAGAAGACTCGGTTGGAGTCACTTCGGGTTGGGGCAGATTCGTGAGTGTACTACTCGTGCGAAACTCAGCTAAACGAACATCGATCGTTTGCAAATACTTCCGTAGTTGAATTTGGAAATACTGATCAACATTGCGGCCATAGGTGCCATCTGGGGCAATTTTTTCCGATCCAAAATAGGTGGCTTCGATCTGCTGGATGGCTACAGCTGCTTCATAAGCCTTATTCAGGGATCGCAGGGGAGTGTCTGTGACCCAGCGGTTGAGTTTAGCAATGGCTGATTCTCCCATGATCCGTCCTTGGGGTCCGCCGATCCCACGATGCTTGGCTCAACAATTAAGCACTCAGGAGTGTTAAGGTCAAGCGTCTGATCCCACCCTGCTTGTAAAGTTGAGTGAATATTTGAATATTGGTGTCCTCATTCTCAAAAGTATATCGAGTCAGGGGAGACAGATCCAGATCTGCCCCCCGTTCTGAGACATCACGGACCCGGCTTACCCTTGATTGAGCTTTTGCTTCAACAGATCGTTGGCCAATTGGGGATCAGCCCGCCCTTGGGTCTGCTTCATCATCTGACCGACAAAGAAACCAAATACTTTCGTCTTGCCACCCCGATACTGCTCCACCTGGGTTGGGTTATCGGCCAGGATCTGATCAATGATGGCTTCGAGTGCGCCCACATCCGAGATCTGAGTCAGTCCTTTCGCTTCAACCAGCGCTTTAGCCGATCCCCCTTTCTCCAGCAACTCAGGCAGAATGTCTTTGGCAATCTTGCTGCTGATCGTGCCTTGATTGATCAAATCGATCAGTTCCACCAAGGTTGGAGGTTGGAGGGCGATGTCGGGATAGCCCAGCTTGTGATTATTGAGATAGTTGGCAATATCGCTCATCATCCAGTTGGCCACCGCTTTAGGATCCCCACCCAACCCGATCACCGACTCAAAATAGGCGGCTGTCGTTCGATCTTCGGTCAGGTAATTGGCATCATACGCAGAAAGGCCATAGTTATGTTGGTAACGGCCCCGCTTAACGGCAGGCAGTTCAGGCAGTTCCCGTTGCCATGCTTCGATCTGTTCTGGAGGGATCCGCACTGGCAGTAGATCAGGCTCCGGGAAGTAGCGATAGTCACTGGATCCTTCTTTGGTCCGCATACTGGTGGTGCGTTGAGTATTCTCATCCCAGAGGCGCGTTTCTTGAACGATCGGCTCACCCGACTCGATCGCTTTAATTTGGCGCTTGACTTCATACTCGATCGCCCGTTGGATCGCGTTGAAGGAGTTCATATTCTTGATCTCGACCTTGGTGCCGAATGTGGTCGATCCCTTGGGCCGAACCGAAATGTTGACATCACAACGCATCGATCCTTCCTGCATATTGCCGTCGCTGACACCGATGTAGCGCACGATCCGCTGCAGTTCTTGAGCATAGGCCGCAGCTTCTTGACCCGATCGCATATCCGGTTCTGACACGATCTCCACCAACGGC
Source organism: uncultured bacterium (assembly GCA_964581005.1). Lineage (GTDB taxonomy): Bacteria > Cyanobacteriota > Cyanobacteriia > Thermostichales > Thermostichaceae > CAZONZ01. The sequence continues at coordinate 580 of CAZONZ010000439.1, read as the reverse complement.
ACACCCGCCCGGTTGAAGTCAACCAGAGAGTACGTGGATCCCGCTAGGCGATCACTGCCAGCATGGACCAGTTTTCCAGCATCTTCCTCCATATGCATCCGATGGATCCCGATCCGTTTCGAGCTGGCATTACCGTCCGCGTCGATCAGTTCAATGTCCAGCCAACCCGTTTCAGCGATCGGAACGTCATACTGGGTGATCTGGTAGTTTTTGGGGAGATCCGGATAGAAATACTGCTTGCGATCGAATTTGCTGTAGGAGGCAATCGTGCAGTTCAAGGCCAAGCCTGTTTTAACGGCGTATTCCAACACCTTCTGATTGAGGACGGGTAAGGTTCCGGGTAGACCCATACAGATGGGATCAATGTGGGTGTTGGGGGGGGCACCAAACAGGGTGGAGCTATTGGAGAAGAGTTTGGTGGCGGTGCTGAGCTGGCAATGGGTTTCCAGCCCGATCACAGGTTCGTATTCGATGGCCGTTTCAGTAGGGGCAGGAGCAACAGCAGTCATGGGATCTCACTCTCAAACCTTAGGAACAACATGCATGGATCTTGAGTGGATCTATCGTAGCGTATCAACTC
>CAZONZ010000438.1:0-3565 GCA_964581005.1 uncultured bacterium | reverse complement strand
CCTAGCAGTCCCGGTATGCCTGCACAGCAGCAACAGCAGCAGCAACAACAGCAGCCACCACAACAACAAGGATTTGGAGGCGGCTCCCAGGGAATGCCGCTGCAGCAGCCTCAGCCGGGAATGCCTCTACCCCAACCCCAACCCCACCCCAATATAAATGATCAGAGCATAAAGCCCCGCATTTGCTCCCCCCAGAAACCCCGTTAATAAAACCCCACCAACCTGACAGGAAAAACTATAGCCCCCAATCCAGGGCACACTCTCCGGCACCGACAGATGCAGCAACGTCCCCATAATCGTCAGGAGCACCCCAATCGTTGTCCAGATCAGTTCAATCGGAGTGAGAAAAAAGAGAGATCGGATAGCCATAGTTGCAGGACGACAGGAGGGGAAGGATCAGCAGACCGGGGGAACGTAGAGATTTTTGTCCAATTTTCCAGGAGCTCTACAAGATTTCACAAATAATGTTAACGGAGGATCAGGGCGATCAGGGCCGATCCTGTGGGTTGCCGATTTAGATGACAGGGTTAGCGGCTAAAGCCAGATTGCAGAGCTTAACACTAAGGTCAGATCACAACGATTGAGCAAACTCCGCTAAGACTTGGCGATAGCGATCGCCTGCAACCCAGATCAGATCATTATGGCCAGCGCCTTCAACCCAGAAGGATCGTTTGGGTTCGGGTGCTGCATCCCATAAACTCTTGCTATGCCAGATCGGGATGACCGTATCCGCTTCACCGTGAATGATCAAGATCGGAGCGGTTACCGATTGGATTTTACTCAGATTATCGAACTTATCAAACGGCACAATCGGAATTCGGGTGAGAACGCGAAAGGCTGAGACAAACGAGCTCTCAACAATCAAACCCGCCAAAGGCTCTCGACTGGCTAGATCTACCGCAGGTCCACCGCCCACTGAGTGTCCATGGGCAATGATTTGATTTGCTGGAATGTCCAATGTCTCTGTTAAGTAACGATAGGCTGCCTCGATATCACGATAGGTTCCACGCTCCGACGGTTGCCCTTCACTGGTGCCATAGCCGCGATAATCGTAGGCAAACACACTCAACCCAGCTGCATAAATCTGATCGAGAATGGGCCGATTCTCCCCCATGTCGCTGGCGTTTCCGTGACTGAATAAAACTGTGTAGGTTGCCGTGGGATGAGGCCGATAGAGCGCTGACAACAACAGTCCATCCGAGGTTTCGATCTTGAGAATCTCATCGGAGTCTTGGTAACTGGATGGGGGTGGCAGAAAGATCTGACGATCGCTAAAGAAGTAGCCGTACACACAGAGGTAGGCATACGACACGATCACCACGAGCAACCCCGATCGCACCATCCGCTTCACCGAGAACTCTCCGACCCCAAGGCGACGCCACACACGACGATTGAGCATCTCCGATCCCTCACAGCACTAGAGCCAATTTCGCTAAGTTAGACTGAGGCACAATAGACCACGTTAGGGAACACTAAAAGGTAAGTTGATCCTGGACTATTCTCCCTGATCCAGCCAACGATCAGCTGGCCTCCAGCGTGACCGATCCTCGATCCCCTCGATCTAGCTTGAGTCAGACAATCCTACGAACTCAGGTAACAATGACCACTTTGCGTCACTGTTATTCCTCGTCTCTATCCCTAAACGAAGCCGATCGAGCCCTAGCTTATCGGGATATTACCCTGGCAAGTAGTTTCTATTGATACTTCCACCCCCGATCCAGGCTGTCATCTTAGGTATCAAGTCTTACCTACTCCTCGTGATCCGAATCACACGAAATGGGTAACAGCAATCACTCTTGTAGAGCTAGAATCCGCTCATAATCTTACTTACCAGCGCATTAACCCCTACTCAGGCAGGCGCTCACCCTAACAAAGATTAAGGCGAGGCTAAGGCCGATCTGTCGATAGCGTGACAGAATAGGCACAAACCAGGGCTGTGTTGGTACACCCTTCAACAATAGGAATTTCTATGGCGGCCAATCTGAATCTCCAACCCCACGTACTTACTGCTCTATTAGCAACTCTAGAGAACGATCCTTGCCTGCAGGTGCGCGAAAAACTGATCGCCCTGCTAGGTGAGCATGAGGCAGATGCAGCAGTCCCCACCCTGATCCGGTTATTTGTGGTGGGAGAGCCTGCGCTCCGGGTAACGATCGTGCGGGCGTTGGGCCAGATTGGTTCGATCAAAGGATTGTCTGTGCTAGCCACAGCTTTGGCGAGTGCGGATCCTGAACTCCAGCAGGCGGCGAAAGCAGCCATGAGCCAGATGAGTGAGTGGGCCATTATCTCCCATCTAGAAGCTCAATTAGCTGATCCCGATCCCGATACTCGTAGCCAAGCTGTCCGTGCTCTGGGCCGCCTCGGATCCGAAGAAAGCATGTCTGTTCTGTTGACTGCACTCCAAGATCCTGATGAGCAGGTGCGTCTCACCACGATCGATGTGATCAAGGACTGCCTGGAGGCCAATACCTCTGTAGCCCTTCTGCCTTCTCAGCCGGCCTGGATGTATTCTGGTCAAGCTGCGTAAGTTTCCGTCTAAAGATCAGCTCAACGCGATCACAACACCTCATGGATTGGATCCTTAAGGATCTTTTCGGTTGTCGTTCGATCCTGGGATCGGGAGTGATCCAAAGCTCTGCCTCAGCTCTAATGGGAACTCATAGACGGCATCTGGACGCGGCGCTGGTGAGCAACCGATCGAAGGCAGCGTTTGATCCGAATTTGGACTAGGTGAATTTGCTCAGCCAACTTGGGAGGCTTGAGGGACGAGTCCGTCTGATCCAGTTTCTGCAAGATCTCCTGCAACGTGGTGTAGGCTTCCTGCAGGTCTTTTTCAAGCGGATCGTGGGAAAAATCGATAGACATGGCAACCTCTTGAGTCAACACTCAGAGTTGGGGGGTAGACGTAAGGGCTCTGGTGATTTGTTGTAATCCTGTTCCATCTGCCTATCCACTACTCATGCAGGGGACTGCAGCGCTTGATCGGTTGGGTCAAAGGATTGATCGTGGGAAGCATGGGTTGGCCTGTACAGAGAGCCCGTAACTGGTGATCCCAAACCCGTTGTTCCCAGTTCCAAATGAAGAAATCGCGGAGAAGTTCCACCTGACCGCGATGACGGGCCATGACGTAGCAGGCAAACAGAAAGTCTTCAGGCTGACGACTCCGCAAGTTCGATAAGCGACTGTAAACCTTTAAGCACGCTGGACTCCGGGTTCCAGTACTTGGGAGGTGTGTCAGAAACTGTTGCAATCCATCGAAATCACGGGCCTCGATCAACTGATTCAAGTGGCTGACAGGGGCATCCGTGAGGGAATAGATCTCCGGTAGAGCAGGGAGATCAGTCTGTTTGGCTGCCGAGATGGGGAGTGACGCGGATGGTGGCATAGAGGGAAGCATGGATTAGCTTACTTCAAGCCTGATCGTGACATCTAAACCTGAAGAAAAGATGAAGGTTTCGAGCTGTTAATGAGGAGAAAGCACCAGTCCCCCAGGCATGTGCTTAAGCATGGTTGACATCCTCTCCACCCAATCGCTAAGCGATATGGATGGAGATTCCCTGGGTCG
>CAZONZ010000437.1:0-3583 GCA_964581005.1 uncultured bacterium | reverse complement strand
TAACGGTAGTCCACCCTTGCTACCTTTGCAGGATCTGTCTGAACGGCATCATGCTTTCACCTGGTCACTTGCCAACTGTTATCTTGAGGCAGCAAGAGTTTGTCTAGATCGGCATCACAGCTCTCCCAAAGACTTTAGGTTGTCAGATGATCAGGTTGAAGCGATTGCAAGAGTCGAATGGGAATCCACTGATGCTAGAACCAAAGGAGCATGGGCAAATCTAGATGATGCCACACGAGATGGAGCTTATGCTGTTGCTATTGCAGCCGTCGAGCTTTTGCGAAACAAGTTTGCGGTGAGACGTGCGGAGACCCGTACTGGTGTTGACTACTACATTGCTCCAGCCGATCAGGATCCAGCGGATTTGGAAAACTGGTTGCGACTTGAGGTTTCGGGAACTCACTCAGAAAGGTCGGAAGTCAAACGGCGGCTACGGATCAAAGCTGAGCAGGCAAAGCAGGGGAACAGCAACTTGCCAGCTGTGGCAGCTGTGGTGGGGTTTCGAGTAGGCTTAGTAGTACTCCAGACCATTCAAGAGGACTCATGAGTTGGCTAGAGCATCATGCCCGTAGTGAAGCGTATGCAGGTCAAGCAGAGCAGTTAGACAAACAGCACCAGATCAATCGTGCTATTCAGTTCTATCGTCTGGCTGCTGAGGCAGAAATCAATGCACTGGAAACTCTTGATCCCAGCAAGACGAGAACGCTTGGGATTACGGCAGTTAGCGCTGCATCGCTTTACTACAAAGCACAAGATTTTGAGCAAGCAAAACATGTTGCTCGCAAGTGGCTAGCCAGTCAATCTTTACCTCCGTTTGCAGTCGATCAGCTCAATGATCTTTGGCAGATGATCCATACTGAAGAATCTTGTGTTACTCATGGAACTGATCAAGGGAACTTAGCCCAAGAGGATCCAAACCCTCAAACAGCTTGCTCTGGGCGATCTACACAGGATCACAGATTTTCAATAGCCTCTCCGAAACTGGAATCTCCAGATCCCCAAGATCCCTGAAGATCCTTAAGTGCTTTTTCAGAAAATGCCACCAAAGTCAAATTCAATAAAGCTACAGGTATTTACGATTACATAGTCTACCTCTTGTCATCGGCGTCAACCTGGAAGCCAGCCGTGGCCAGCAGCCCGATCCTATGCTCAGTATCAACCCGGTTTTTCTCACATCTGAGATGCAGGATCGAAATCGAGGGAAATTGAGTTGAGACAAAGGGGGCTTGCTCAATAGCCTGATCGAGGCTGGGAGTTGGGCTTTGACCGATCGTATGTGGAGATATAGCTATTCACAATAGATCTTCACAAGGGAGCTTTGCAATTCTCTCGTCTGTGGCCATCTTGGGTTAGAAGGTTGCTGGGATCGAGTTTGATTCGGCGGGTCGATCCATTTGGAAACTCCCCTAGCCTTTGCGTAGCCAAACGTTGCTCAGTTATCCTGGATACCTAAGGAAGTAAAGATCCGGATCAAAGATGTACACAGTGAACCTAATCAACTCAGCCCAAGCAGGTAGAGTGAGAAGGTGAGGCAAAATCTTCTATCGTCAATGGCAAAAACCGCGATCAGGGGGAGCACAGCCGCATGAATATTGTTCGGGCCGAGGATCTAGAAGCCCGTGGGATCCGTTGTGACACCATGACTGAGCTCATCGTTCAGGGCAAGATCTTGCTACGAGGGCCAACGTTCTCCAAGCTCTACCGTCAAAATGCTATTGATCTCTGTCTGCAGCAACGTCAAGCAGGTCTTGCTTGTGTTTTGGTTGAAGATAAAGTGGGCTTCACGGTTTGGTCTGAAAATCCTGCCTTTACCCCATCCCCATCTCCGTCCAATCGTCAAGATGCCACGACCCCGATCCCCCTCAGCCTCTCAGACACAGCGTTCCCTCCCACCGCGACACCTGCTCCCCCACCCGCCGATCCTCCGAAACCCAAATCTCGCCCCGCTCCCAAAACTGTTGCCACCTACCGAGGCCGCCCGGTCGCAGGCCCAATCTCTAAAGCTCAATTGTTGCAAGAATCCAACCCGCCCCTGATCGATCCTCCTAGCCAGATTCCCTCCCAAAACTCAGATCCGTCTGCTTCACATCCATCCGCTCCAACAACGACTGGATCTCCAGAAAGCCCCAGCAGCGGATTGTTTGAACGCTTCCGGAGATCAGGTGGATCGAAAGTACCCTCAGAGTCCTCTGGATCCCGTCCATCCAACCCAACTGAATCGAGATCAACTTTAGAGTTGAAATATCGGGGTGTAAACTTAGGATCCACGCAAGCAGCTTCACCCTCCTCTGATCTCTATCGAGATTTCTTTGAAACCTCTGCCGAAGGACTCTTTCAAGCTGCATCTGACGGTCGCTATCTCAGCGTCAACCCAGCTTTGGCCGAGATCTATGGCTACCCATCCCCCGAAGAGGTGATCAACCAACTGATTTATCCCGATCCCAAGCTTTACACCGATCCAACGTGTCCAGCTGAACTCCTCCATCGCTTACAAACCCAAGGCTCCGTCTCTAACTTCTGCTCTCAGATCAAACGCAACAACGGCAGCACAATCTGGATCACGGAACAGGTACGAGCTGTGCGAGACAAAGCCGGAAGACTGATCAGCTATGTTGGGCGAGTCCAGATCTCTGGAACGAATCAACCGCAGCAAGATGTTTTGCTAGGTGGACATTATCGCCTCCTACATCCGATTGGATCCGGTGGATTTGGCCAAGCCTATCTAGCCGAAGACATTCATCGTCCCAACAACCCAATTTGTGTAGTGAAAGAACTAATTGTCGGAGCCGATGATCCAGAGTTTTTGGCAACAGCGCGACGATTGTTCAATACAGAAGCGGAGATCCTAGAGCAGATTGGGCGTCATGAACAGATCCCGCAATTATTAGCCTATTTTGAACAAGATCAGCGGTTTTATCTGGTCCAAGAATTTATTGAAGGCCATCTCCTCAGTGATGAACTTAAAGAAGGGGTCAAACTCTCGGAAACAGAAGTGATCGCTTTGCTCAAAGGCATCCTCACCATCTTGGACTTTGTTCACAAGCAAAATGTGATCCATCGGGATATCAAACCCAGTAACATTATCCGACGCGATCAAGATCACAAACTCGTCCTGATCGACTTTGGTGCGGTTAAACAGATTGGGAGTGAGATCGCGACTGGGAAACACCATCGGACCACGATTGTTGTGGGAACTCCAGGCTACATGCCGATCGAGCAATCCGGTGGACGCCCTCGGATCACCAGCGACATTTACGCTGCCGGAATCGTTGCCATCCAAGCCCTGACAGGAATCCTACCCGATCAATTGGAACGCGATCCAGAAACAGAAGAGATCGTGTGGCGGAATCAGAGCACAGCTAGTCCTGCCTTCGGTGAGATTATCGATCGTATGGTCCGCTACCATTTTGCGGCCCGTTATCCCTCTGCCGCGACTGTGCTTCAAGCCCTCCGATCGTTGCGTCCTACCCAGGTTTAGGAGGCTATGCTTCCTGATCGGAGACCTTTTAAGGTGACTTCAAGATGAGGAATGATGGTGCCCTAGCTGTGGAAAACCGTATCATATCAAGTGAGATTGGATCGC
>CAZONZ010000436.1:0-3597 GCA_964581005.1 uncultured bacterium | reverse complement strand
ACATAAAGCACACTGACAAGCAACGGAGGATCAATCGTTTTGCAATAGGATCGTAGGGATCGATCAATATGAGGATCCACGCGAGAACCTTGTTTCAAAAGGAGTGGGTTCAAGTAAAAGGCATTGCAGTCAGGTTGCAGAGCGATCTCTAGATAGGGCTTAAAAAAGGGGAACTCTTTCTCAACGAGCGGCAACCCGTCCCGCTGGAAAACTACTGAAAATCCTTTGGTTTCTACAAAATCTCGGTTCAGGTTATTGATCACGAAGTAGGGGCTAGCATGGATCTGGCCCCATAGCTTTTTGAGGTAGCGATCAGGGAAAATGTCAGATTGGAATTGATAGTATTTCCCCTTCATACACATCATGCCCAGCCGAATCAGAACCAATGACCAAGACATCACCTATGATCAAAAAATGATCAAAAGAAATCATGATCCGAATCAAAGACGTGATGTTAGCCCCTGATCTAGTCCAAGCTTGCCTGTAGGCTTACGGGATAGATCCACAGGTTTGCGCGCAACAGTTTGGCTCACCAGGATCGGATCAGGAGTGTCCTCTAAAGCTGTCATCAGCGATCTCAGGATGGCTGCGTCCACCACTTCGACAGCTGGCTCATTGCTAGAGGTATTCGTGTCAGCTCCATCTACCGATCCGTAGACTAAAGGTGTCGGTTGGGGACTTCCTCCATTCGAGTTGAATAATTGAGATCCCCAAGGAGCTTGGGTTGCGGATGCAGGTGAGGAGGGTTGATTGAGTTGATCGGGCGAGGCTGAAGACAGTGTTTCAGAAGATTCGGTTAACCCCAGTTCAGCCAGGGCATACACCACTTCGCCACCAAAAACACCATCGGCACCTGAAGGCAAGAGATCCGAACGCGCTTTGCTAGCGGCCAACTGACCTAAGCCCAACTGCAGAGCCATCACACCGATCCCACGATCGCCACGCTCTAAAACGGTCTGACCTTGAAGCACAGATTGCAATTCGGTTCTAGCCCGAAGCTGTTCACTAGCGGGAACGAAATCAATTAACCGATCAAATCCTGAAGGCTCCTCGGCTTCTGCCATGATCTCGTCAGCACGAGCCCAGAGTTCGGGCATATCGTAGATCATGATCGCGTGGGGGACTGGACGGCTGGGCTGTTCAGCTGAAGCATGACCTGTGGCCAGGATCTCGTCTTGGTAGATCAGGGAAGTACTAAATCCAGAATCCAGCAACACGGCTTCCTTGATCCCTGCATCCGGCAATCGCTTAGCCAGGATCGAAGCAGTCACATGATCTACAGTTGCTCCAGCCACAAAATGATCGTTTTCATCCACCCCAATAAACGCACGGGGTCGGTATTCTCCATCCGCACTCGCTAATCGGAAGGAAGCGATCTCTTCTGGGGTCAGCGCTTTGCCTTCTTTGACCAGCCAGACTCCGGCCACAAAGAGATCCTTGACATCAGGCATCAATTGCTGGATCGCCTCCAGATGATTCATGCTTTCTGGATCAAACGGCACAAAACTAATCCGATCCTGACCGATCAAGACCAAAGGCCGCCCTCGCACCGCTTGGGTATCTTCAGGCCGCCCCTGGATAAAGGTATTCGTATTGGCAGCCATCACCGGACCCACCATCACATTGCTAGCGGAATTGATCCAGGGAATACTGAAGAAGCCACCGTTGATCCCGGCTGAACTGTGATAGCGCTCCATCAATGTCCCCACGTCATAGCGCCGATCCGCGTGAACCGTTGCCACTCGTCCCCCCCGGATCGTGATCGTTTCCACCCGATCGAGCGTCTGATTTTCGACTTCCAAAGGCTGGGTGACTTCTAGATCGTAGGTGGGTAGGCTGCTGGTGATCACCGTTTGAGCTCCCACCAGTGCTTCGGTGAGATGAAACTGATTAAAGCGACGCACTTCTAACAAGTTGGGCGACTGACCTGTGTAACCACTGTCCATGGTTAGGGCCATCGCGTACCCTGCATCCGCCACCGCTTGCTTAACCCGATCATCCCGATACCCGGAAGGATAGGCGAAGTGAACGATCGGATGGCCCAATTTTTCCTCCATCAACAGCTTCGATTCCACCAATTCCCGTTGCAGTTGATCGTCTTCTAAATCACGCAAATCTGCCGGATGGGTGATCGTGTGAGCCGCGAAGGACACCAAGCCTTCTCGATCCATTTGCTGCATCTGTTCCCAGGTGAAGTGATCTTTGCTGGTGGGAACTCCCACAAATCCGGTTTGGACGTAGTAGGTTGCTGGATAATTAAATTCTTGCAGGAGGGGATAAGCGTTGTCGTATTGACCTAAATAACCATCGTCAAAGGTGAGCAAGATCGCTTTCTCCGGCAAGGGCTCACCGTCGCGCAGATGCCGATAGAGTTGATCTGCCGAGATCGGAGTAACTCCAGCTTCACGGATCTGTTCAAAATGCTGGCGCAATTCAGCGGCAGTGGTGTCAAACCAGACTTGCTTCCGAGTCCCCACAACATCGTGATACATGATCGAAGGCACATAGGAAAGACGAGCCAGTGGATGAAGCTCAAACGGAGGCAGTTCCTCAGGTGGAGTTAGAGCAGCCTTGAGTTGAGCAATGTCTTCTGCTTTAGCCTCGATCCGCTCCCGTTGGATCTGAACCTGCGGCTGACCCAGCTTGAAGAGGGCAAAGGATTGGGATCCCTTTGGAGAGGCAAGACTCCAGGCCAAAATAGCTCCAGTTAAAAAACCCAGGACAACGATCAGGAAGAAGAAATTACGGATCAATCGACGGTTGCGTTGCCGGGGAGGAGGATAGGTGCTGTAGGAGTGTGCGGCTGGCCGTCGGTGCGTTGATCCGTTCCGCTGACTCGATCGGGCAGGAGGAGGAGCTACACGCTGAGCGTGCAGAGTGGATCGCTGTTTCGCGGAGGGATAGTTTGATCCTTGCTGTCGCTGGTAAGCCATGCGAGATTCCAGATTTCGCATCACATCACGGCAAGCTTACCATTGGCATCGGGGATTTGGCAGGATCTCAGCAGTTTCCCAGCAATTGAGTGGATTCCCAAAACCAGCTCAGCATCGATCAAAGCCGATCAATGCCATTGAGATCCGGTTGGGCAAAACCATCCATGAGGTTGGGATGCGGTTAGGGTGCTAGTTGAGCAACAGCCACTTTGAGCTGATCGGCACTGTCTAGAGCGGTCCAGCCAGACCCAGGAAGCTGCCGCCATAGCTCGAAATGCAAATGGGGTCCAGTCGATAGGCCCGTTGAGCCAACATAGCCAATAATCGATCCTTGGCTGACCGTTTCCCCATTGGCAACCGCAACGCTAGACAGGTGGCCGTAGCGAGTTCGGAGATTGTCGTTGTGACTCAGGTGAACAGTATTCCCCAGGCCACCGCTTGGCCCCGCCATCAAGACAGTTCCAGAGAAAGCGGCTAAAACTGGGGTTCCCATCGTGGCCCCCAGATCAACCCCCTGGTGAAATTCTCGATTTCCGGTCAGAGGGTGAGTTCGCCAGCCAAACCCAGACGTGATCGGCACTGCTAAAGGCAAGGGGTAGAGGAGATCTTCGTCTCCAGGCGCTGGCAACGGGCCAGAGGGATCGATCGGTGCAGGTGGGGGGGC
>CAZONZ010000435.1:0-3633 GCA_964581005.1 uncultured bacterium | reverse complement strand
CTGCCCTTGTATTGATCAGTTTGCCTCGACTGGTGTTGATCAGCATCACTCCAGGTTTCATCTGTGCGATCGCTTCGGCGTTGATCAAATGGTGGGTTTCAGGTGTCAGCGGACAATGCAGCGAAATAATATCTGATTGGGTTAGTAACTCTGGTAAAGCCACATAGCGGGTATTTCCAACAGACTCAAAATAAGGATTAGGATAAGGATCGTAGCCTAGCACCTGACAGCCAAATCCATTCATGATCTGGGCGAGGATACATCCAATTTTTCCTGTACCTACGATTCCAACCGTTTGACTGTGGAGATCAAATCCTAGCAACCCCTTGAGAGAAAAATTATCATCCCGAACACGGTTATAGGCTCGATGGATCTTACGATTCAGAGTTAAGATTAGGCCCACCACATGCTCAGCAATGGAGTAGGGAGAATAGATAGAAACGCGGACTACTGTGATCCCTAACGCCTCAGCTGTGTCAAGATCAACGTGGTTATATCCAGTGGATCGGAGCGCAATTAGCTGAGTTCCTTGAGCAGCCAAGATCTTGAGCGTTTCAGCCCCCACATCATCATTGACAAATACACAGATCGCTAAGAATCCTTCAGCCAGCGCTGCCGTTTTGGGTTCTAGCTTGGCATCAAAGAAAATAAACTCATGTTGGGCATTTGCAGCAGAATTGGCTGCTTCCAAAAATTGACGATCGTAGGATTCTGTACTAAAGACCGCAACCTTCATGAGGATCTCCTGAGTGATCTGAGAGAACAGCTTGATCGAGTTACCAAGCACAACCCAACTCTGTCAAGCCTAACCTGATCCTTGCGGCTGAGCAATCCTCTGGCCAACTCTATCGTCTGGATCAGCATCCTAGACCTATGGCGATATGGTGTCATGGCGATATGGTGTCACCTCTAATCTAATAAGCTACATTCTTATGAACACTGAAGCTAGTGATCAATCTTGAGGTTATTTTTGATCCTTGTGGATTGCAAGTCAGGTGGTGCATAGTGATCCATAATGTGGCTGTCCAGATCCAGCTGACGGATGGAGACGTTTGTTCAATCATATGCTCAATCATATGTTCAATCATATGTTCAATCATATGTTCAATCATATGTTCAATCATAAAGTACATAGGGAAAAGTGATCAACGTTGATGTATCGAAATTAAAGCAATTAGGAGTTGATGAGATTGCTCTACGAAAGGGCCAAAAGAATGTTGTGGTAGTCTTAGTTGATGTAGACAGAAAAATCCCGATTGGATTGGTGGAATCTCGGAGGCAAGAAGAGATCGAGAAAGTACTGAAAGGATAACGATCCGAACGCCTTGCCCAGAAATTGTGGGAATTGGGCCTCGATCCCGATCAGCTTTAAGGATCCTGCCCTAAGACTTCGGTGAGAACTCCAGCATGGATCCGAGCCTGAGAGCGCCACTCTTCCAGCTCTACCGATCCAAGAGCCCGTCCCTGTTCATAACTTTCGATCCAGCTTCGGCAGATGGCTTGGGGATCCTCAGGGATCTGCTCAAGATCCCATCCTGCCATTTGCAACACCTGCAGCAGCGTTTTGACTTTGGGATCATAGCTCAGCCCAAAACACCGGGATCCTCCTGCAGCCGCCATCACCAACCCGTGATAACGCATGGTCAACGTCCATCGTACCCGTTGAAATAAGCCCATCAGCTCACGCGGATCCCGAAGTGTGACAATCTGACTGACGGAGGGAAGCTGTTGATGCAGCTGTTCTGCGATCGTGTAATCAGCTCCACCGATCGGCTCAGTGGGAGGCAGTTGGAAGGGGATCAGCAGCACATAGGTACCTGTGATCTGTTGAAAGGCAACCAGTGCCGTGGCTAAATGTTGGTAACGGGTAGGCGTGAGGTGAGGATGATCCCTCAGCACAACAGCAATCATGGGATCCGGAAGATTCTGCCATTCCGGTCGGCTCGCAGGCGTCAAGGCCCAGACAGGATCTACCCCTACCTGATGTGGGATCCCCCAGATCTCCAGTTGCTCAGCCGCGACGGGATCCCGGACACTCACCCGATCACATTCCCGCAAACATTGACGAGCTAGCCACTGAGTCCAACGCCGATCCAACGGCCCCAACCCCTGCGCCCAAGCGACCGTGATCCGGTTCATCTGCTGAGCTACCCCCATGAGTCCTGTGTAATAGATCAAGCTGCGCCAACTCGTCCGATCCTGCAGCAAACTCCCTCCCCCCCAGATCAAGGCATCGACCTGACGAAGACACTGCCCGATCGCCACCCCATTCCAACGCGGACAGGCTTTGACTTCATAGGTTGCTGCGGTGATCTCAGGCGCATATGACAATACGATCGGTTCAACATGATCCGGTAGCATCTGGATCAAGCTCAACAACAGGGCTTCATCCCCAACATTGCCAAATCCGTAATATCCCACCACGATCGCCTGCATCACCTTTCCCCCCAATTCAACTCTGAGATTGCAGCATTCACGGCAGCTTCCGCATGGATCCGTGTGGTGGGAAACAAATCCACAGGCGTATCTTCGGCCCGGATCAATAATTACAAGCGTTAAGAGCCCAGGCCAGCTAACCTCGAACCCTGGCATCCTACCACGACGGAACCTCAGGATCACACGTTACCAACGGGTCCCAACCTGAGGCGAATGAATCCTTCTGGCCCTGATCTCCCACTTGGGTCACATTTCGGATCCAGGTCTCGTAGAATTGAGGAAGATTGTGAGGGAATGAGAGTATGGTTGCGACTCAGGTGGATCAAACGGACAGTAGCTCGAATAGTGCCGAGATCCTCTGTATTGGTACGGAGCTGCTCCTAGGGGAGATCACTAACACCAATGCTCAATATCTAGCTGAAGAGCTGGCGAAGTTAGGGATCCCTCATCATTTCCAGACGGTTGTGGGGGACAATATTGCCCGGATCCATCTCGCTCTGGAGATTGCCTGTCGTCGCAGCAGCTTAATCTTGATCACGGGAGGACTCGGACCTACGCCTGATGATCTGACCCATGCAGCAATCGCCAGCTATTTTCAAGTGCCTCTGGTAGACTATCCCGAAATTTGGGCTGAGATCGAGCGTAAATATGGTCAGCGGGGACTGGTCCCATCAGCCAGCAATCGCAAACAAGCCTTTTTGCCCCAAGGATCCCAGATCTTGCCTAATCCTGGCGGCAGTGCCTGTGGACTGATCTGGCAGCCACGATCGAATGTAACCCTGATGACCTTTCCAGGAGTACCCAGAGAAATGCACGGGATGTGGGAGCAAACCTCGGTTCCCTATTTGCACGATCATGGCTGGGTGAAGCAGATCTTTCATAGCCGCGTCTTGCGCCATTGGGGGATCCCAGAATCCGATCTGGCGGAACGAGTGGGATCCTTGATGGATAATCTCAATCCTACGGTGGCTCCCTATGCCAGCCGAGGAGAGGTTCGACTGCGGGTAACGGCGCGGGCGAGTAGCCAAACGGAAGCTGAAGCTCTGATCAAACCTGTTGCTCAGCAGTTGATGGTGCTGGCTGGGGATCATTATTTCGGGAGTAATGACGATACCTTGGCGTCGGTGGTGGGATAGCGGTTGGTCGATTGGGGGCAGACCCTAGCGGTTGCAGATTCGTGTACAGGGGGCTTGGTGG
>CAZONZ010000434.1:0-3648 GCA_964581005.1 uncultured bacterium | reverse complement strand
CATGGACTCCCAGCGAACTGAGAATCCCCGCGCCTTTAGGCCGGGGAGTGTCAATTCCAGGCTGTCAATACCACCCACAGCAAAAACAGTTCCAAGATCAGATCCAAGGCCATCCTTCACTAGCCAACGATCTCCACTTTTGATTTCTGATCGGCGAAAGGATTGGTTTGGGTTAAACTTTGCAATTGTTAGGAGTGGTTGATCGAGGAACGTAGGCGATGGCAGAGACAAAAACGATTGGGACTCTGAACCGAGAGATCCTGTGGGTCTTTTTGGCTGGAATGGGGTTGATCCTGGCCAGTAGTGGCGTGTGGATCCTGCAACCTCAGGATCAGATCTTGAGTCGGGGTGGATGGTTGGCTGGAATAGGAATCAGTTTGAGTACGATCCTGCTTTGGCTGCGGTCTCGACCCGGCGATCAACTGGTGATCCAACCGGAAGCTTGGGCGCTTCATCGGGAGGAAGCCGATCACTATCGCTTACAAGCAACATTTGTGGCCCGTAATGAGAATCCGATCTTTGAGGTGACTCTGGCTCAAGTCAATCCGCGAGTTCATGTGTTGAGCAACGATTCGATCCAGGATATCCAAACCAACATCCAGCTGCGATCCCTACACTCCGATATGCCTGCCCGTCCCGATAATTACTGGCAAGCCTACATTATTTCTCCCCAAAGCCAAACACGGCTGGAACTGGAGCTGGATCTGCGGGGAGCAAACTTGGATCATTTGCAATCCTGTTGGGTGGAGCTGGACTATATCCAATACGGGCGGCAACTGCGAACTCCGAAGACGTCTCATTTGATCGTGCCGCTCCAGATGGTGGAACCCCTCAGCAATCCCACCTGGCAGTCCAAAGGGGATGTCCAACTTCTCCCGATCCCAACTCATTTACTGTCGCCGAGTGATCGCTGGCCCGATGTGATCCGGCGTTATGTGCAACCTCAGGCTAAACCAGGAGACTATATTGCGATCTCGGAAACCGCTGCAGCAGTCGTTCAGGGCCATTTGCGCCATCCCACCGATGTTAAACCGGGTTGGGTTGCACGCCGACTTTGCTACGCCTTTCCGTCCAAAACCAGTTTGTCGAGCTCCTATGGTTTACAGAGCTTGATCGATGAATCAGGTGTCTGGCGGGTGCTCCGAGCCTTTGTGATTGGATCGGTGGCCAAAGTTGTTGGGATCCCAGGTGTGTTTTACGAGTTGGCTGGAGAGCAGGCTGCGTTGATTGATGACGTTACTGGAACCTTACCCCCTTACGATCAATTTATTGTGTTGGGACCGCGTCAGCCAGAGCAGCTCGTGAACGAGATCAAAGCGGCAACAGGTCAAGACATTGCGATTGTGGATGCCAACGATCTGGGTGAAGTCAAGATCTTGGCAGCAACTGCAGGGGTCAAGCCGGAGCTCGTGATCCAAGCTTTGGGGAAAAATCCCGCCGGAAATTCTGCGGAACAGACACCGATCGTATTGATCCGGCCCCAAACTGAGGTGAACCACGAACCAGCCTGAGCTATGCTTTGGGTGAGATTCGCCGCCACTGCTCTCACCCTCCTCCACAGCAACGCCGGATATTTGATCATGAGCTCTGTCAACGGTTCCCAGCCCCAACCCTCTGAACCCATTCTTCGCCCCGTTCTCCTTAGCGATCTGGAAGCGGTCGAAGCAATTTTTACAGAGGCGTTTACGGAGGAGTATGGCAGTCGATCGGTGGATATTAGCTATCAAGTCCGGCGGCTTCGCAAATGGTACGGTCCGCTCAAACTCCTGAGTGTGTTTCCCAACCGCTTTCAACATCTGTTTACGGTCTATGTGGCGGAACAAGATCAGGAGATTAAAGGCGTGATCCAGGTCTCCCCGTTCAACCAAAAGCGAACCACCTGGAGAGTTGATCATTTAGCGGTTGCAGGCAATGCTCAGCGGCAGGGGATTGGATCACGGCTGTTGCGCTACTGCATGGAACACTTTCGAGAAGCCTGTGATTGGGTGTTGGAAGTCAATATTCATAATCGGGGTGCTATGGCCCTGTATCGACACAATGGCTTTCAACCCTTAGCTCAGATCACTTACTGGCGTATTTCTCCAGAGATCTTGGTAGATTTGGCAACGTCGAAACCGACAGCCAGTAGCAACATGGTCCCGCTTAAGAATCAAGATGCAGAATTGATCCATACTCTTGATCTCAATGCAACTCCAGAGTTTGTGCGACAGGTCTATCGGCGGGATGTTAGTGATTTCAAAACGAGTCTATTTGATCGGACATTGGACGGTGTTAAGCAAGTTATTAGCCACACCGAACGGGTCCAGGCTTACATATACGAGCCAGAGCGAAAGCAGGCGATCGGGTATTTTAATTTGAAACTCTCCCGAACCGGACAGCAACCGCACGTCGTTCAACTGATCGTGCATCGAGGCTACACCGGACTGTATCCCGAATTGTTAGCTGAGATCGCTCGCCTAACCCAGGTTTATCCGCCCCAGACGTTGGCCTTAGCGTCAACCGACTATCAACCAGGACGTGAAGAGTGTTTGAGCAAATTGGGGGCTGAAGAAACAGAACGAACCTTGCTCATGTCTCGATCGGTTTGGCATAAACAGCGGGATCTGTTACCAAGTTTCGATCAGCTCTATTTAAGTCGGATGTTGCGGCGCTTGCAAGTCAATCAACCCTTACCCGAACAGATCAAAGCCATCCAGGATCCGCTTTCCCAAGGATCGTGGCCTGATCCGTATAGCTGGGTGGTGTCGGATCAGCAACCTCTCTGGCATCATCTCGAAGAGGGGGTTTTGTCTCAACCATCGGGATCTACGGGATCTACCAGGGGGCAACGTCTCTATCAGCCCAAACAAGGGAAATAGAGGAGGCTGAGGGATGAAGCTCAAAACAGGGATCATCCTGCTGACACTAGTGTGTGGTGCGGCAACTGCTTTAGCACTACATGGGTTGGGACGTCTGGATCTGGAGGTGATCCAAGCGAGGTTAGCGGCTACTGGGATCTGGGCTCCATTGATCTATATCCTTTTATATGTGGTGGCAACCCTGCTGATCCTGCCATCGACGGCGTTGAATTTGAGTGGAGGAGCCTTGTTTGGACCAGGATTCGGGATCCTTTGGACGAGTGTAGGGGCGATCCTGGCAGCGGCGGCAGCATTTTGGTTCAGTCGCACGATTGGGCGGGAGACCATGGAGCAGCGCTTATCTGGGCGATGGCAGGTCATGGATCGAGAGATCCAGCGAGGTGGCTTTTTCTACATGTTT
Source organism: uncultured bacterium (assembly GCA_964581005.1). Taxonomy (GTDB): domain Bacteria; phylum Cyanobacteriota; class Cyanobacteriia; order Thermostichales; family Thermostichaceae; genus CAZONZ01. Next base: position 390 of record CAZONZ010000434.1, on the reverse strand, counting down.
GCGATCCGGTTGGTCCCGATCATGCCTTATGGTCTAGTTAACCTGGTGGCAGGGCTCACTTCGATCAGTTTCAAAGATTATATTCTCGGAACCGCAGTGGGAACGATCCCTAGTGTGCTGCCTTTCGTATTACTGGGCAGTTCTGGTGTGACTGCGATCCAAACTGGGGATCTGTTGCCTCTCTTGGGAGCTTTGGGTCTGACAGGGGTGTTGGTTGCTGGATCGACTTGGTATCGGCGATCGCAGAAATGGCAGGGATCTGAGGTGCTTTCTCAGAAAAATGCCACCAAGGTCTAACCTCAAATCTTCAAAGGTGTGATCCTCTGATTGAACGGACTCTAGACTAAGAAGCGATCATTCTGGCGTCGTGAGGAATGGTTGCACACCGGG
>CAZONZ010000433.1:0-3657 GCA_964581005.1 uncultured bacterium | reverse complement strand
CGTTGGCAGAGTAACACCTGGAGGGGGGGCATGGAGGGCGGTGAGGTAGGGAGGGCGGAAGGTTTGAGCCACGGGATCGGTCTGAGCTTGGTGTCTCTAGTGTAGTGACTGGTTGTGGAGGTGGATCAACTTTAGTTAGTGGTGGTGGTGTCGCTATTGTCGGCTTTAGTTAGTGGTGCTGGTGTCGCTATTGTCGGCAAGGATCGGTTTATGCCTCGCCCCCCTCGTGATCTGCGACCGGAGCATTGCTACCACGTGACGGTTCGCTGCAATAATCGGGAGTTTCGTTTGACTCGGATCGAATGTCGGCAGGTGTTGCTGTTTTCGATCCAGAAAGTTCAGCAGAAATACGGGTTCAAACTGTATAGACTATGTATCATGTCGAACTACATCCATTATCTGATCTATCCATGCCAACCAGAGGAGCTGCCCAAGATCATGCAGTGGTTGAACTGGTATACGGCCATGTGCTTCTGATGAAGACCTGAGTTCGCTCGATCATCCTGCACCCCTCAGAACTTGGGCTGAGCCAGACTGCGGCTCAAGGTCCGGATCCCCTGGCACTTAGTCTCCTGGTGTTGCAAACCGGAAGCTTCTAGCTGCTCAGACTCAGACAGCTCCACGGTGAGGTGACCGATCGGTTGGGTGCTCATCTTGCGGGGCATAGGAGGACAACCCATGAATTCAATGCAGAGTGTACAAAACCATCATAAGTCGTTCTGGGGTGGGTGGGTCTTCAGTCCAGGGATATAGGCTCTGACGTGATCCATTTGGCTAAGGTGCCTTCGATCAAATCTATCCTAGGTGCTTTGGTAAAGCCTTTGTCAAAAATCTCCTTGAGATCAGCCATTCAGGATAGCTCGTTGATAAGATAGAAGGCCTTGGCATCCCTTTCAAGGGGTTCTGATCTATTAGTGTGTTTCCTTTCTTCACCCCGATCTACCTATGGCAACGATTGATCCAAATGAGTGGTTTACTGAAGTGCATGGATCAGCAGGTTCAGCCTTCTCGGTCAAGATCCGTAGCAAGCGGGCTGAGGTCCAAACAGCGTTTCAAACCATTGTCATCTATGAGACAGAAACCTTCGGCAATCTGATGGTGATTGATGGGTGTACGATGCTTTCTGATCGAGATCATTTTCTCTACCACGAAATGATGGCCCATCCAGCCCTGTACACTCACCCCGATCCGCGTCAGGTGGCGATCATTGGTGGGGGCGATTGTGGCCTCCTGCGGGAGGTATTGAAACATCCTGAAGTTGAGCAGGTGTGGCAGATCGAGATCGACGAAGCGGTAACCCGACTGGCCGAACAATTTTTCCCGGAGCTGTGTGAAGCCAATATTGATCCACGCGCTCATTTCCAGTTTGAGGATGGGATTGCCTGGATCGCAGCTGCTGAACCGGAATCGCTGGATCTCATCTTCATTGATTCAACCGATCCGATCGGACCTGCAGAAGGACTCTTTGAGGAACCCTTTTATCGAGATTGCTTCAAGGCCCTGCGATCAGGTGGGATCCTGGTTCTTCAAAGTGAGTCACCGTTTTATCATGAATCGATCCTTAAATCGATCTATGCCTGCTTACAAACTGTAGGATTTTCTGAGATCAAGACCTTGCACTTTCCCCAGATTATCTACCCTTCCGGCTGGTGGTCTGCAACCATGGGAGTTAAACAAGGATCATTAGATCAGCTGCGGGAATCGTCTGTTTTGCATAAGCCTTTTTCCACCCGCTACTACACACTTGATACTCATAAAGCTGCTCTAGCCTTACCTCCTTTTTTGGCTGACGCTTTACCCTGATCGATCACTTTTACCTCACAGAAACTCTGAATCTCTTGTGATCTTTTCTCTCCTGATCTCCTTTCCAAGGCTGTGCGCATGAACGATCTGAATCCGGTAAATCCTTCCCTTGCTGAGCCGAGTCATGAAACCCAGGAGTGTGTAACCTATGCAGATTTTGCCCGTATAGAGATCCGGGTGGGTCGCGTGCTAGCCGCTGAAGCCTTTCCCAAAGCACGACGACCTGCTTACAAACTCTGGATCGATTTTGGTGAATGGGGAACCCGTAAATCCAGTGCTCAGATCACCCACCGCTATGATCCAGAGACATTAGTCGGTCGTTTGATCCTAGCTGTTGTGAACTTTCCACCCCGCCAGATCGCTGATTTTATGTCTGAGGTTTTGGTGCTGGGTGCAGTCGTTGCAGATGGGGATGTTGTATTGATCGAGCCGGATCAAGAAGTTCCCCCCGGAACTCGAATCCTTTAGTGAAAACTTAGCAAAAATCTCGTGAAAACTTAGTGAAAATAGTAAAAACAGTGAAAATAGTGAAAACCAAGATCCGATATCATTCTGCAAAAGCTTCAGGTTGGATCCCCTCTAGCGAGATCTCTTCAGCGGGGATCGCTTCGGTGGGAAGCACTACGGTAAAATGGGTCCAACCCTGATCACTACTGACCTGAATGCTACCCTGTAAGTGATCAATCCATTCTTTGATCAAGGCTAATCCCAATCCTGTACCACCCTGTTGCCATCGATCAGCTTGTTGGATTCGATAAAATCGCTCAAACAACCGAGGGAATTCTTCCTTGGCAATCGTGGCCGTATTGCTGATGATCAAAATCAGTCGCCCTTGCTGCTGGGCTGGAGGATCAGCATGATTCCAATTCGAGGGAAAGAAGCCCGCTTTGACCCTGATCTGACCCCCTTGAGGAGTATATTTACAGGCATTTGTGAGCAATTCTCGCAAGATCCGATCCAGAACCAGCCGATCGAGTTTTACATGGGGTAAGGATTCAAGGTGACAGGGATCGAGATCCAAGCAGAGTTGACGGGCTTGGGCCGTTGCTTGATAGTGATTGATCCAGGTCTGAAGCCAGAGATTCAAATCGATCGATTCCAGATTCAACCTAATTTGAGTAGCTTCCAGACGCTGCAAGTCTAGGAGATCATTGATTAGATCAACTTCACGTTTGCACTCTTGATCAAGGAGGTTGATGTACTGCTTCTGTTTGGGATGGAACGGGCTAGAGGCTTCTGACATTTGCAGCATCTGGATCGCCATTTTCATATTGGTTAATGGGGTGCGTAATTCGTGGGAGACGGTACTGAGAAAATCGTCCTTGAGTTGGTTTAAGCGTTCGAGTTCATACACCTGGTGCTGGGCTGCTTGATGTAGGCGAGCTTGCCGGATCGCAATCCCACATTGATTGGCGACTTGTTCAGCTAGGCGACATTCAAGATCACCAAAGCCATTCGGTGCAGGTCGGATCAAATTCAATAAGCCCAAGACGGTTTGATCATCACGAATAGGACACCAAAGAATTTCCAACGGTCCTTGGTTTTGATCCGTTTCAGCATAGAAAAGAAGCTCACCCTGTTCCAAGTGATTGAGATCGTTGGGGCAAGCAGGAAGCGAGATCCCATGTCCAACGGGTTGATCTAGACCTGCTTGTTCATAGCAAACCCGATAGGAATCATCCCTCCGATCCGGTAGATAGACTTTGCAAGCTCCAAGGTTTAATCCCAAGGCAAGTTCACGTGCAACCACTTGCAAGATCTGATCTTCATCCAGACTATCTCGAACTCGATCACTAATACGGCGCAGCAGAGATTCAAACGCAAGGGCTTGCTCAAGTTGGGTGGTGCGATCCT
>CAZONZ010000432.1:0-3663 GCA_964581005.1 uncultured bacterium | reverse complement strand
ACTTGGGTGATCGATTGGTTCACGTTTTGAACCACTTGGCCAGCTTCCTTGACACCATCATCAACCCGATCAGCTAGATCGCTCACGTCCAGACTGGTTAAGCGCAGGGCTTCCAGAGTAGGAGGAAGATCCCGGAGCAGGGTGTCAAAAAAGCGTTCGACACTGCGAGCAGCTCGGCTCAGTTGAATCGCGGCGGGGATCAATGTGATCAAAAGAGCCAGCAACGCAACGGCCACCAGTGCCAGCGAAAGTCCTAACCAAAAGATCGGATCACTCATATCACTAGGATTTATATCGGGGGGGTGTCAGAGGCTCCAGAGTTAGACTGAGCCGATTCGGAAGCATTGGGAGGTGCGTTGGGATCGGGCTGGAGGGGAGAACGGGCCAAAGTTGGATCCAGTGGAGCTTGGGGATCAGCAGGCTGAGATCCTGGAGACGTCACAACCCATTGTTGATCCAATTCTTCCCGACGTTGAACCATGGCCTCTTTGCCGGTTGCAATTGCTTCTTGGAGGCGGATCATGGTTTCATCTAAACTTTTTTGGGCTGAATCCAGCAAGCGTTCGGTTTGATAGTGCAGGTTTGTGGTTACGTCTTCAGCGACTTCGGGTAAGACTTCTGCGGATTTTTTCAAGATCTTGCGCGTTTCTCGACCGCTGCGAGGAGCCAGCAGCAATCCGACAACCGTGCCCACGGCTGTACCCAGCATCAGCCCCCCCACAAAGATCCCTGTACGATTTTCTGGCATGATCCCGCTCTCACGTGCTCGTTTGAGGCTAGCATTCTCCCTAGGCTATCGCATCACCTGAAAAACTTAGACTCCTAAAGCTGAAATTGTCAATCTTGATCGAATTGAGGATTTCCGATTGCACGCTAAGCAGATCCCCGCTACTGGCCACTATTGGCTGCATCGATGCCATGTGCCCCACACGTTGCTGGTCGATCCTCCAGCTTCTATACGTCAGGATCCAAGCATTACACCCGAAGGGTTCATCTTGGTTGATCTCGAAATCCAAGCTGGTGTGATCCGCACGATCCGAGCCTCTGGAGGGGGGCTGGCTGAAGCCTCGTCGGATCTGTCTTTACCCAACTCTGTCCCTGTTTTCGATCTCGATCATCAACAGGTCTGGCCGTGTTTTGTGGATCTGCATACCCATCTGGATAAAGGGCACATCTGGCCCCGCTGTCCGAACCCAACAGGGACGTTTAACCAGGCCCTAGAAGCCACCCACACGGATCGACAGCAACACTGGAAGCCTGAGGATCTCTATCGGCGGATGCAGTTTGGGTTGCAATGCAGCTATGCCCACGGCACCCAAGCGATCCGGACGCATTTGGATGCACTGGAGGGGCAAGCCGAGATCAGTTTGGAGGTTCTGACAAGGTTGCGGCAGGAGTGGCAGGATCGGTTGATCCTTCAAGCTGTGGCCTTGGTGCCTTTAGAGGTCTATCTGACCTCAGTGGGGGAAACATTGGCCGATCAATTTGCGGAGATTGGGTTTGGTGTGCTTGGCGGTGTAGCCTTTCCCCATCCGGATCTGGAGGCTCAGATTGCACGTGTGATCGAGTTGGCTCATGAACGGCAGCTTGATCTGGATTTTCATACTGATGAGAGCGGCAATCCTCAAGATCGGACACTGTATGCTGTGGCTCAGGCGGTGGTTCGTCACCAGTTCCCAGGGAGGGTGATCTGTGGCCATTGCTGTAGTTTGGCGGTTCAATCCCCAGCGGTTGCCAGCGAAACCCTAGATTGTGTGGCAGCAGCAGGGATCGGGATCGTTAGTCTTCCCCTTTGTAATCTCTATCTCCAAGATCGCAATCCTGGTCACACTCCAACCTGGCGTGGCGTCACACTGTTGCATGAAATTCAACAACGCGGGATCCCGGTGAGTTTGGCCAGTGACAATTGCCGCGATCCCTTCCACGGCTTTGGCGATCATGATGTCTTCGAGGTCTTCAATCTCTCCACCCGGATCGCTCATCTAGATACTCCCTACAGCACTTGGCCTCGATCGGTGACTTCGACTCCTGCTGATCAGATGGGTCTAGCACACAGGGCTCGGATCGGCGTTGGGTATTCTGCCGATTTAATTGTGTTTCACGCTCGCTATTTCAGTGAACTTCTATCGCGTCCCCAAGCCGATCGGATCGTGTTGCGCAAGGGTCACCCCATTGATACGACTCTGCCAGACTATCGGGATCTTGATTCGCTATTTCACCAAGGAACAAGATCCTAGGCAAGAATCTTGAGACCCGTAAAATCCGCCTGTTCGTGAGCTAGAGATCGATGCCAAAATTCTAAAACCTTCCCAGGAGAGGATCAGCGTGCTATGAACCCAGGATCAACCCCGGAATCGATTCGGCAACAGGCTCTAGCGGCGTTATCGGCAGAACTCACGTCTCAAGGTCATCCTGTTGAATACGCCTCCCACATGGCTGCTGCGGTGATCTTTCAAGCGGATCTCGATTTGTGTAGCGCTCAGTTAGCACGGTTGCTGAGTTGGATGAAAGAAGAACATCCGGATCTCTATCCAGCCGCATTGGATCTGGTGGCCGGAACCCGTGAGGAATTTGAGCGGCGAGTAAGTTCAGATTGAAGCTGTCCTGAGTGTGCAAGGTTATCTCTTGGGATCACTTCTGGGATCACTGCTGGGATCACTTCTGGGATCACTGGTGGGATCACTGCGGGAAAGGCGTTGAGACAAAGCCGATCTCCAACAGTTGCTGGTAAGATTGCAACCCTAATTCACGAGTGGGGCCTTGGCTAGAGATCACATGGATCAATTGCCCCACCGCTTCGTCCGGACGATTGGCGGCTCGATACACAATGGCCAGATCGTAAGCAGACTGATCTCGAAGTTGAGCTGCATCTCTGGCTAAATCCCTTTGTTCTTCGGAGATCCGGTTATCGATTCCGGAAAAGATCCGTGAGAGTTCTTGATGATAGTTGGATCGCTGGTTGTAGGCGACAAAGGCGGCTTGCAACAGTTGAGCAGCCTGATCAAAGTCTTGGGCACTGATGGCTTGATCGGCTTCAGTTCTGAGTTGCTCGGCATTAGTGAAGCTCAGAGGATTATCCGCTTGCTCTAGGGCTCGAAATTGTTGGGGATTCGGGATCGCCTGGACGCCGGTCGCTGGTTGGGAGGTGGCGACAGGTTGGGGTTGAGTGGTGTCTGGAAGGGTTTGGGGATTAAAGAGAGGCTGTTGTTGATTGACTTCAGGGGCAGGTTGAGTTGGAAAGATCGGCTGTGAGGGGGAATCTTGGGCCGAGGCAATCCATCCCAGAACAAGGCTGAGACCCACGCCGCTGACCAGGATCAAGACTGGCAGCAGACGGAATCGGCAGCGGTTCACGATCGAACGGATCGAGAGGGGGAGCCGGAGCAGGAAGGAGATCAGGGGATGAAGGCGGATCATAGGCTGAGAAGCTCAACAACGCCAGTGTTCTGCATGATAGGGTATCACCTCTCTAGGGCCAGCGTGCTAAAGGAAAGGGGGATTGCTGCTTTGCGCGGAATTCTGCCCGGATCAAGGCTCAAGATCAGACTGAAGAGGAGGTAGCTCTGGAATAAAGTGAAGAGTAGAAATCCATCTATAGCAATCAGAGATCAAGAGATCAAATGTGAGAGGGTCGTGATCCGGCTTGCACTCTAGGAGAACGAT
>CAZONZ010000431.1:0-3706 GCA_964581005.1 uncultured bacterium | reverse complement strand
CCCTGATCAGCCTCTGTTTGAAGTTAGTGGTCTATCACCAGATCCCAGCCAGAGTTAGAGGCAAAGAGGTGGGGAAACTCCTCAGCGGATTGGCTCGCACGGTAGCAGACAAGTTTCCTCGTGATTTTCTGATCGAGCTGAGCGCTTATGTGGATAACAAAGTTGAGCAGTATCGGCAGGAAGGACGAGAGTCTGCGGTTGATGCTCTCAGAGATCGGGCCAACGCTCTAGAAGTCTGCTTTGAAACCTTTGGTTTGAAGAGTGAAACCCTAGAAGAATTTTGCCATCGGATCCAAGGACTATTTGATGATGAAGCAGCCCAAAGTGAGCATGTGATTTTAGCCACGATCCATACAGCGAAGGGAGGTGAGGCCGATCGAGTCTTCCTGTTGAAATCAGACAGTATGCCGACCCTGGCCTTGGCTGGGAATGAATGGCAGCAGCAACAGGAATGGAATCTGCTCTATGTGGCTTTGACCCGATCCAAGGACAAGCTGTTTCTAGTACCTATCCCCAGGAAGTCGGAAGAGTTGCCTTCACTCCTCAAGGATCCAGCGGGTGGGATCCAGTTTACTCAGCTCCCTCCAGCGATTCCCACTCCTACTCTCAAGTCAGAGGATCGAGATCAACCCAAACCTTCCACCAAGGATCCCCCCTCAGACTTTGAACACGAGGTAGAGGCACTCCATCGAGTAACCCGGCAGCTGCTGATGGAGCTGATTGAAACGGTGCAAGTCTACCAGGCTGAGTTCCCCGAACATATGAAAGTGGTGTGGCAATGGCTGAGACAGGATCCCTCTCTCCTCCAGCCAGGGATCCCCTTGATCTGGAAACCTCCTCAACCCAAGCCACAGAGAGCTCCTCAGATCCGAGCTGCCCCCTTGCTCAAAGTGGGAGACATCTGCCGCTATCGCGGACCCAAGGGATCCATGAATGTCACCTGTGCGGGCCGCGAACTGCAGGTGCTGGCGGTCAACCAGGAGGTAGCCACCGTCAAAGCCGACAAATGGACCCAGCCCTATGACATTGAAATCCGCTACTTGAGGAAATCTCCATGAGCCCCCAATCGATCTCCTATTTGTACTCCGTTCAACAACAGATCCGTGAAGGTCAAGGTAGTCGTCTCGAAGCCTATCGCATCTTGGCGAGATTACGGATTTTGTGTTTGACCCTCTGGCGAGAGCACGGAGAGGCTACCTACTGCTACTTCCTCTTGCTCGATGCCATGGATCAGCAGGGCTGGCTGTGGGCTTCCTGAACCAATCTGATCCTCTCCATCTTTCATCCCAACCCAGTAACTCCCCATGACGTTTTTCTCCCATCGATCTCATCATGCAAAACGACATTCTTCAGAAATTGGACTATATGCTCTCCTTACTAAAGCAGTCTTCTACCTCCAAAAAACTCCCGATCTATGTTGACACTCCCACTCTCCAACAGGAGGTCATTCAAATCAGTCCTGACTTTCTGGCGTCTAGGATCACCAACGGTGAGCTGCAACTGGGCAAACACTATCTCATCGTCAGTGATGGCAATAGCAAACGGCAGGAAAAACGCTGGCACTGGCGCAAACTTCTCGAACTCTACGGCACCCATCCTGCAGCCCGAAAACCCTCCAAGTCTCGAAAATCCAGAGCTAGTAATTCACCCGACTCATTTGCTCCACCATCGTCTCCTTCCTCAGAAAACGAGTGTAGTGCTTCTGACTGACATGGACTGAATGGCCCAAAGACTCAGCCGCCACACTCGGATCCAATCCTTTTTCAATGGCCCGATGCCTCCAGGAATATCTCAAGTTGTAGGGTGAGGGCAGTTTATTCTGCCGAAACAAGTGACTGATTCGCCCTCCTAAGGTTTTGTTATCGGCATCGGGAATTAAGAATAGCTCCGGATCTTTCAGATTTACCTTTAACTGAAAACGACTGATCCAGCTTTCAGGAAATGCGTAAGCATCCCGCTCATGCTGCTTTTTGGTTGAGGCCAACACCCGAATCGTATTTCCTCCCTCCAACAGGTTGGAGTTGTCCAGATGGTACACCTCATGGTTGCGAATTCCAAACACGGCTAGATAGCCAAACATGATCCGGACTCGTTCTGAACGGATCCCATCATAGAGCTCAATGATTTCCTGATCCGATAGAGGTTGTCGCTCCTTGGCTAAGTAATCATAGTTCCCCTCTAATTCCTTAAGCCGCCGTTTCTGGAGGGGGACATCCATAAACTCTGCCAGTTTGCGCAAGGCCATGACATAGCGTTTTCGCTGTCTAGAGTCAGGTTGAGTCTTGGCAATCGTAATCTGCTCAATCAGATCCTGGGTTAGGGGTTCATTGGGGAGGACTTTGAAAACGGAGAGGTAATTTTGGTATTCCAAGTGGTTGCTCGACTGGGAGTGGGCCGTCTGACATTAAAGAACCACTGCTCAAACTTGGCCACCGCTTCCATGACCAGGGGACCGTCAGTAGGGGAAGGTACCTTCACCAAAAATTCCGACCAGTCAAACTGATTTAAGTAGAGGAGGTTATCGATCCGCTTGGCTTCGGCGATCGCCCGTTGGATACCTTGGGTGTTGGGCATGACATCAAAGCCTGTGATCGCTCTGAGGCTGATGCGCTGTTGGTGAGGTTTGTCTTTGCCATTACCAGGTTTCGGGGGGAGTGTCCCTTGGAGTTGGAGGGAGTGGCCATCGGCCCGTTGCCAGAGTCGGATCCGGCAGCCGATGGCCTTGAGGTGAGAGTTAGCTTCGAGGACAGCAGCGTTCATTAAGTACACTTAAGAGCATAGCGATGCACTTAATTTTAGAGGGTTTGGGACGGTATGGAGCGGTTTCCAGCGATCCTGCACTTAAGCCATGAGAATGGAGCGAGATCGCTGAAAGCCTTGTATGGTAATGGGGGCAGTGGGACTTGAACCCACACGATCGCGATGATCAACGGAGTTTAAGACCGAACTGTATTACCTGTATTCCTTTTCCTAAGAGGCTTTCAGGCTGAAGTCATAAGGGCCTGCCAGAATTCTGCCCATTTCCAGGGTCATGGACTTTTAGTCCGTTGCGTTTACCGTTGATCTAGATAGAACAGTGCATGACATCATCAAAGAAGAACCTTGAATGAAAGGATCGCTTGGTTAGATTCGTAGCCAGGGGCTTCCAAGATCAGAGTGAAAGTCGTGACCGTCATCGCGTCGTCTTATGATTGGAGTAACGATCGTCTTTACCCTTCGATGATGCCTCTGCACCTTGACGCTGAAGCGGAACGCTATTTGAGTGAGATCCTCGTCTATGAGCCAGGGCTTTCTCAGGAGGAGTTGGTCAAGTTACTCTTACAGGAGCGCTGGCAGTCTTTAGTGATGCAGAAGGATCAGGATGATGGGTTTGAGCAACTGGCCGATCAACTTGCTGAGGAGTTCAGCCGAATGGTAGGGCCTTCCTCCCCTTGCGTGTCGGATGAAGCGCTAAGCCGTTCCAGTATCTATGAGGATCATCCCTGACTGTGCAGATCTTAGTGGACACGAATGTTCTCTTGCGGCTGGTGGATCAGACTGGAGAGCTTTATCAGCCTGTCAGAGGGAGCTTGAGATCCTTGCGGCAAGAAGGGCACTATCTATGTATTTTCTCGCAAAACTGTGTGGAGTTCTGGAATGTGGCAACTCGGCCTGCTGATAAAAATGGCTTTGGTCTAACTCTTGTCGAAGCCGATCGCTAACTTAT
>CAZONZ010000430.1:0-3720 GCA_964581005.1 uncultured bacterium | reverse complement strand
CTCGACCCCAGGCATAACGCGAGATCTTGCCTCGTTCAGGATCTTGGCTATGGGCAACTGGAGTGTAGTAGTTCATGGCCACACAGATTAGTGATCGCACTCCAGGTAACACGTGGCGAGGATCGGATCGCTGGGGAGTCTCCATCCAGCTCATCTCAGCCTGGTAACCGGAAGCTAACCAACACTGAAGTCCCGTTAGATCCGGAGGCTGATCGATGGCTGCAATCCCAACTTTGTCAAACCCCAACTCCTGCCCAATCTGTCGGATCAGGGCTGCACGCTGAGTTGGATCAGGGGGAACGCCAGTCATAGATCGGCAAAGCGGCCTTAATCTTCGTCGAATACCAGTTCATTCTGTCATCCTCGATCCAGTCTATCGGCTAGGGTTAAGGACTGCAGCGGATCTAGGCAGCCAAGTCTCGATCTCGATCGGTTTTCGGATTTGATCCAGATAGTGACGCAGCTCCAGCCCTTCTAAGACTTCTTGATCTAACAACTGCTTGGCCATCCCTTCCAACAGATCTCGATTATGGGTCAAGATCTGCAATGCCATCTGATGAGCCCCATCCACCAATCGCTTCACCTCTTGATCGATCAGTTCTGAGATCCGAGGGCTAACCGGACGGCGGGGATTGATCAGTCCATCCAGATAGTGATGCTGAGTTTTTTCAAAGGCGATCGGTCCGAGCACTCTACTCATGCCGTACAAGGTGACAAAGCGTATAGGTTTCAAGATCACGAATGTTTTTTCCCTTTGATCTTGTGAGTGATATGACTAAGGAACAAATTCTTGATTCTTTAGTCGAAAGCCAAGCTGATCCAGAAAATGATTTAGGAGGATAATGTATGCTCAGGGCAAAGGATCAATTTTACTGTGTCTCTCTGTCAACTAGGCTTAGTCAAACCCTTGAGATCTCTTTCAGCGGTGGATCAGAAGAGGAGATCTTATGAGTGCTTTTTACTTTGTATCATTTCACAAGAAAACAGAATGGTGGTTTGACTACCACTACTTCTTGGGTACTCTACAGCAAAAATGGCCTGATATTGACATTCCTTTTTTAACTGGGGAAGAGGTTGGACCTGAGTTTTACTTGTTCTTCTCAGAGGATGATCCAGAAGTCCACTTCACAGAATATGGTTTCTCTGTTGATGATGGGATTGATATTGATCTCTTTGCGTCGATCGCTATTTGGCTTCGAGGTTTGTTCCCATCCGATCAGTATCTATTTATTGATATTGATGCTGATCCGTCATCCGAAGAGATGGAATTGCGTAAAGACATAACAGCGCTAGAAATTGTTTATTTCTTTGAAAAGAAAAGGATCATGTGCGAGAAACAGGTTGATTTTTACAACTCTTGAGGGTACTTTGAAAAATACCTGATTATCGAGAATCAGCTCCGGTTAATAAGAATTGCTAACCAAGGAATCAGATATTCAGAGTTCAAGTTCTTTGAAGTCCGAATTAATCGAAGTGCCCATGTTAGATAAGGCTCTAGTAACTGCTTGCAGAGCATCTATCGATCCCTTGAGATAGTCAATACACCAATGTTTTCTTAGCGACTCCAACTTGTGATCACAAACTGTGATCACAAGATCAACAGGGGCTCCAGTCCTAAGGCTGACTCGTTGACAAAGCTCTAGACGGTCTGATCCAAAAGGGCTTTATCATCCGAGGAACGACCGACGCAGGTCTGATGAGTGTTAAACTTGCGGGCTTGGCTTCTAAAGATTATACTATCATAGACAACCAATATGATCCTAATAAAGTATGTTACTACAGCTAGCCAGATATCACTGATCATCGTCTACCCGTGAGTAAGACTCTAGGCTCCTTCTCTTCAGAACTCAACTGCGAGATCCAGATTGAGATCGTCGTTAAGGTTACCGAACAAGTCTAATGAAATTAAAATAGCTGGCCATGCCTGAGACTCTGTACCCTGATCTGACCCCTGAACTGCTTATGCCTGATCCGATCCTTTATGACTGCATCATTGTTGGGGCTGGTCCAGCGGGTGGATCAGCGGCTTACCATTTAGCCAAGGGGGGCAGTCGGGTTCTAGTGCTGGAAAAAGAATCTCTCCCCCGATACAAGCCCTGTGGGGGTGGAGTGTCTCCCGAAGTAGCCGCCTGGTTTGATTTTGACTTCTCCCCCGCTATTTCCCTCAAGATCAATCAGATCCGCTATACCTGGAAAATGGGGGATCCGGTCGTCGCGGAGCTGCATCTTTCAGAGCCGGTCTGGATGGTACGCCGAGATCAGTTCGATCACTTTTTGATCCAGCAAGCTCAACGGCAAGGTGCTGAAGTGAACGATCAAACTGCCGTAACTGGAATTGAGTGGCAGAGCGATCACTGGGTCGTTCAAACGGAGATCCAACCCTTTCAAGCCCGCTATCTAATTGGAGCGGATGGAGCCAAAGGATCGATGGCCAAGTGGTTAGGATTCAAAGAACGAAAGCGGCGACTTGCAGCAGCCCTGGAAGCGGAAGCACCTGTGACAGATCCTGAGATCAGTGCTGCTCATTTTGATTTCGGCACCGTCAGTAACGGCTATATCTGGAATTTCCCCAAAGTTGATGGCTATTCGATCGGAGCAGGCACCTTTCGAGGCGGTGAAAAACAAAACTTGAAACAGATCGCTGCTGAATACGCTCAATTATTCAATGTCGATCTGAAGACCTTAAAGCAATACGGGCACCCGATCTGTCTGTGGGATGAAGATCAAGCCCTCCACACGCAACAGGCTCTGCTCGTCGGTGATGCAGCCTGTGTGATCGATCCCTTTACCGCCGAAGGGATCCGCCCCTCCTTGCTAACTGGGAAACTAGCCGCTGAAGCGATTCAAGCTGCTCTGGCGGGAGATCTCAATGCCCTCAATCAATACAGCGATCGCGTGCAAGCAGAATGGGGTAGTGAAATGCGTTGGGCCAAACGGATCGCCAGTGTCTTTTATCGGATCCCCGGTGTAGCCTATCGAGTTGCCATCAAGAGCCCAGGTGCAACCCGTCGGATGGGACAGATCCTGGCTGGAGAACTACGCTACAGTCATGTGGCCGGAGCCGCCATCCAAAAATTGAGTCGAGGGATCGTCAAAGGATAACAAGTAGAAAAACGATCATTTGGGTTGTTCCAAGATATCTATCCCCATAAGTACAGAAAACTTACTGATGCCTAAGTTTTTCTCCAGATCCAAGGCTAACGGATCGACTTGATCGACTTCATGATCGCTGCAAGACAGGCTATAGTAGCGTCTGATTACATTCGACTGTTTCCGCGCAGGATCGCTATGAGAGATTGGACGCCTTGGATCGGGATGCTGGCTGCCTGCCTGACGACTTCTAGCTTTCTCCCCCAGGCATTAAAAACCTGGCGAACTCGGAGTGCTGCTGATTTTTCTTGGCCTTATTTGGCCTTGTTTGGGGTGGGGATCAGTACCTGGAATCTGTACGGCTTCCTCCGCCGGGATCCTGCGATCGTAGCTGCCAATACCCTTACGTTAGGATTATTCCTCGTGATCATTGTGATCAAAGCTCTCTATCCCCACTCTAACCGTGATACCTAATGATCTCTATGATCTCTTTTCTCCTCTCGAACAGGGGATTCGATGAAGCAAGCAACTGATCACTGATGGTTTCAGGATGGATCAGTTTCAGGGAGTCATAGAGTGAATGAGCGGAACCCATCGGAGATCTTGAGAGTATGATGCCACCCATTTTAT
>CAZONZ010000429.1:0-3731 GCA_964581005.1 uncultured bacterium | reverse complement strand
CACACCACCAGCATTCAAACTCAAGATTGCACTCCCCCCACAAGCCGTTGCAGGCACCACCACCGCATCGACCTGATCCGCCCAGAGATCCCCCGATCGAGCGTGATCCTGAGGAAGGATAAACCGAGGAGCCTGACTTAACCCCACCAACACACAAGGCAGAAACGTATACCCCAATTCTTCAGCCGCCGCCCTAGGATGAACCTTAGGATCCAGATCCCCCACCGACAACGCCGGGGCATGCGCACAAGGGATCCGAAACTGCCGCACCACAAGATGACTCACGATCGCCTCCACCCCCCCCATCGGATCCACCCCATTCCCCTGAACATACTGCTGCGTCCGATCCTGAGCTTGTTCATCGTCATCATCAGGAAAGCGTGCCACCACAGCCAGTGCCTCTGCTCCCGCGTCAATCGCTCGATCCGCCGCCCTAAGTAAGCTATCCGGATTTCGGATCCGCCCCCAACTCGCCGAAGATCCAGCCTGCTCCAACTCAACCTCTAGCGCTTGATCGGTATAGACAGGATCGATGACACTCAGCCCCAACGTTGCTTCAGCTGCATCCACAACCTGACGATGGCGCAACTGTAACTCGGACTCGATCCCTCGATCGAAAATTACCCCAATCCGATTCCGCCGCACCGGTCTCAACCCCCAAACCCCAGCCGCAAACTGATCCAGCCCATACCCTTCTACGTATAGCGTATGTTGGATCGGCCAATACAACTGAGCTCCGTTCAAAACATTGGGGTGTGTGATCAGCCGATCCGCCACTTGAGCCATCGCCCGCGCCACAGGCAAAGCATCCCCTGCATACCCCCCGATCGAGGCCCCGATCCCAGTTGGCACG
This sequence comes from uncultured bacterium, assembly GCA_964581005.1. GTDB lineage: Bacteria > Cyanobacteriota > Cyanobacteriia > Thermostichales > Thermostichaceae > CAZONZ01. Next base: position 2,878 of record CAZONZ010000429.1, on the reverse strand, counting down.
ATCAAGACCACAGTGTAAAGAGGCAGGATCATGAGTTCACCGGGGGATGATAGCCTTTCCACGTCACCAGCATGACCCCGCACAAGGCCAGAGCTCCGCCCAACAACGACAGCAAGGATGGAACCTCTCGTAAAACGATCCAAGCGATCAGGATTGCAAACACAGGCGAGATGTAAAGAATACTGGCAGCCATTGAAGCCGGAATTTTCGAGATCAAATACGACCACAGCCCGTAGGCGATCACCGTCGGAAAGATCCCTAGATAAACACCAGCCAACGTGGAACTGAGTGGGGCCGCTTGGATCTGTTCCACCAAGCCTGGGAGAAACACAAGCAATGGCAGAGTCCCTAACCAAGCCGCATGAGCCACCAGATCTAAAGGTCGATAGTGTTTTAGGTAAGGCTTTTGGATCACAATGTAACCACTCGCCATCAACGCTGCCAGCAGTACCCAAAACGCTCGTGGCTCCAATCGGATCCCCCCACCCTCACCCAACGCGATCAACGCCGCCCCTCCAAACCCAACCACGATCCCAACCCATCCCCAGATCCGCAGCCGCTCCCCTAAAAACAAGATCGACCACACAGCCGTAAAAATGGGAACCGAGGCGATCAACAAACTCGCCGCCCCAGCACTAACCGTTTGCTGACCATAGTTCAAAGCCGTATGGTACCCAGAAACCCCTAAAAGCCCTAAAAGAAACATCACCGGAAGATCCTGCCACAGCACCATTTGCATTCGGGTGATCAGGGCCAAGATCAAAAACACACTAGAGGCGACGCCATAGCGCAATAACGCTAACTGCCCCGGCTCATATGCCATCAATCCAGATCGGATCCCTGTGAATGCCGAAGCCCAAAAGATCAGAATGATGGCTGCTGCCCCCCAGGTCCGTGCTGTCAACATACATGCTTGCCTCTATCGCTCAGGCAGTCCCCAGTGACGAGCCCGTTCTGCCAACCAACCCGACTGTTTCAGGTCTTCAACAACCTCATGAACCCGTCGCCCTAGTTCATTCGCTTCGATCCCTTTCGGCATAGCCACCGCTAACCCAACCGACGATAAACGCGGCTCCAGAATCCAATACTCCGGATGATCAAGCACCCATCCTGCCAGCACCGATCCATCTGCAGCAAAACCTGCAACCGTCTCCGCTTCAACCTGTTCAATCCCAGCCTGATAGGACAAAACCCCCACCAGATTGAGATCCGGAAACATCGATTTCACCACAGGGATCGCCGCCGATCCTGCCAAAATAGCGATCGATTGCTGCTGCAGATCAGACCAGGACTCGATCCCACTAGATCGGGCAACGAGAATCGCTGTTCCATCCTGGTAATAGGGTGAACTAAATCGCACCTGTCGAGCTCGATCCACGGTGATCCCAATTTGAGCAATCGCCAGATCCACGTGCTCGGTGGCCACAACCTCCAATCGTTCCAGATTCCTAACCGGGATCAACTCCAACTCCGCATCAGATCCGAGCAAGCGGGAGGTCAGCTCACGGGCTAGATCAATTTCAAATCCGATCCGCTCACCGTCAGGATTAACGAAGCTCAAGGGAGGCAGATCCGTTTTGACCGCGATCCGTAACCGTTGGCTAGATTCAATGTCAGACCAGGATCGAGCTCTTGCCGCTCGATCAAGAGATTCCGTAAATCCAACAACGACTGTCAAACTGAGGATCAAGGCAGCCAACAGACGCGGAAGCCGAGGAGCAGCCCTTGAGGATCCTTGGGGGTTAGGATCCCAGATCAGGCTTGCAACAACTCCACCCCATTGACCTGGTTGCATGGATCTCTCTAGCCTCAAAACGGCGTCCAATCCATCCCAACGTGATCACACTTGATCCTCGATCAGGACGAGATTTTGGCTTTGGCAGCGGCCACTACTTGATTAAATCCGTCTGGATCGACCATGGCCATATGAGCCAGCATTTTCCGATTCAGAGCAATATTGGCTTTTTTGAGCTGATCGATCAGTTGGCTGTAGCTACTACCTTGGGCGCGGGCAGCAGCATTGATCCGGGTGATCCAGAGACGGCGAAAATCGCGCTTCCGTCGCTTGCGATCGCGGTAAGCATTGCGGAGCGCCTTCATCACCCGCTGATTGGCTGTGCGGAAGAGTTTGGAACTCCCCCCTCGGAAGCCTTTGGCAAGTTTGAGGATCTTGTTACGGCGTTTGCGGGCAACATTCCCGCGCTTGACTCGTGTCATGGTGGGTTGATCTCAGGGTTAAGGGCGACAAACGCTGAGGGAGACTCAGCCAAATCAGACGTAAGCTATCCGTTAGGACTTCAAGGCGAGGCTCAGATCGCTAGGACACAACGACTCAAGTTGTCAGCATCCTCAGGATCAATAGGATCCACCATCCAATCCGAATGGATCACCCGTTCGCACCTCAGCGGCTATAGGGCATTTGCAGACGAACCGCTTCCGCATCCCGCTCATGCACATGATCCATTCCAGCTAGCTTGCGCTTACGCTTGGTGGTTTTGTGTTCCAGGAGGTGATTGTGGCCCGATCGACGGTGCATGATCTTGCCACTCCCCGTAAACTTAAACCGCTTCGCGGTTGCTCGTCGTGTCTTGAGTTTCGGCATAGTTTTGTCAAAACGTCACAGCCCCCTATAGTAATTGATCAGTCCAGAGATCAGCAAGCCTATTTTCTCAAGTTCTCAAGTCCTGAATCCTTACTCTAGGCAGAAGCTACTGTGACTAAACCCAACGCTAAACAGTCCATCCACTTAGATCTTGATCGTCTGATCGAAGCATGGGTACTCCTCTCTTCTGGATCGAGAGTTGCTCTTCATGAAACACAAGCGTCAGGAGGATCACGATAGAATCTGTCAGGAATCGATGAGTTGCTGCCGATCGAA
>CAZONZ010000428.1:0-3743 GCA_964581005.1 uncultured bacterium | reverse complement strand
ACATGATCCAGTCCTGTATCGCTCTGTATCAGCGGGAACTTCTGGCCGAGATCACCAAACAAAATGGAAGTGTTTAATCTGAACAGGTGCTAGTACAGAGCAGCGTGATACACAGAATGAGTGGGGTCAGTCGCCTTAGAGCTGAACTCCAGAGGGAAATAACCATGAAATCACGGATTGAGGTTGACCCCTTTACCATATGTAGGACTCTGATTCATGCTTTTGATCAGGCTTTGACTCAATAGTCGTCATTCATGCCAGCACAGATCTGATCGTAGGCTTGGCGAGCTTTGGTCTGGCTGGTGGCACACTTTTGTGGACAGGTAGAAGCACTGTCGTGGTCGTGATCGGAGGTCTGAGTTGTGGGTTGGGAAGGGGCAGAATCATGGCTAGGCATGGCTAGATCCCTATTGGGTTGAGCAGATTGTGTTTATAGTGTAGATCCCTCTTGCTTGATCAGACCCACCCGCAAATTAGTTATAAGTGAGAGGAGAACAAGCGATCCCTGATCTCGTATGGCTGACATTCGTCCTCTGTTGATCTTTGACACAACGGCTCTCCTGGCTGGGAAAACGCCCCACTGGCAGGAGTGGGCACGGTTTGGCCAATGTGTTATTCCCCAAGCGGTTGAGGATGAGATCCAGTTTCTCTCCCGTCAAGCCCCTGATCCTAACCAAGAATCGATCGCACGAGAATTTCTCCGCTATCGATCGGCTGGGGACTTTCAAGTGACCGCTGCCAGTGCTTTGGTTGGATCGACCGCTCCCGAAGGACAGAGTCTCAGCAAACGAGCTCGCCTGGAGCAAACGATCGCAGAATGTGCCTATGCCCTCGCCAAGCATCAGGTGGGAACCCTGGTGATCGTGGTGAGCGATGCCCGCACCGTGGTCCGACGCATTCAAGATCTAGGTATTCCCAACCTCTGTGCCATCTCACTAGCTGAACTCCGAACCTGGATCCGGCAACAGGATCGGCCTAAAGCGGTAGAGCAAGCCATCCAACGAATGCCGGGGCCTCCGATCCCAGCCTCCCCGCTCAAATCGGGAGCTACCCCTGGAACGAGTTCTCAAAGCCCACCTCCGCTTCAACCGCTGCCATCCACCCAAACCCAAACGCAAACCCGCAAATCCAAACCGAAAGGATCTGGGTTCTGGCGGTTCATCCAGCGCACCTGGGCCACGATCACCCTTCTGATCGCGCTTGGTTTGTTAGCCGGATCGGGTCTGGTGGCATGGCGTTTACTGGATCCAGTTGGGAGCCAACCTCTCTGGGATCGACTGGGGTTACCGGATTTACGAGAAGTTCCAGGGATCGGTGAATTTCTCAAACCGAAGCATGAACGCAACTGATCAGCACAAACTGATCCCCATGACGTGATTAGCCGCTTCAACCCAAATTTGATTAGAGTTGGAGCCAGATTGCTCATCAGTTGACCTAGGATCCGCTCAATGGGTACTCCACGCGAACAGACCATGATCCACTATGACAGGGTGATCTCTGAGTGCAGACAGATCTTCTTGGCCAAAGCCAAAGACTATGGGATCTCCTGGATCATTTTTCGTTTGCCGTCTCTGACGGATCAAATCCTGATCAAGGCAAGGCGAATTCGACGCTTAGAGGAAACGGGAGGGGTCTCTATGATCCCTGAAGGGGTTGAAGTTGAGTATCAAGGGATCCTGAACTACTGTGTGATGGCGTTGATCAAACTCTGGTATCCTAACAAGCTGCCTCAGGCGGATCCGATCCTTGCAGGCGAAGATCATCAGACAGATATGATCCCGCTCCTTAATACACTGTACGGTCAAGTTGTTGATGTAACCAGACAGCTCATGCAGCGCAAGAATCATGATTATGGTGAGGCATGGCGAGAGATGCGGCTGTCCTCAATGACCGATCAGATCCTGGTGAAAGTGATGCGAATTAAGGCGATCGAGGAGAATCACGGTGAGGTCAAAGTCTCAGAAGGGTTAGATTCTCAATACAGCGATATTCTGAATTATTGTGTATTTTCCTTGATCCGTTTCTCTGAGTTTTAAGATCATCTTGAAACAGAATGAACCCCATTCCCAATCTAGGAAACAGGGCAAGGCATAAGGCTTGGAGTTGGATCCCAATTATCAAATACGAGTGGATCAGAATCTCCAGGAATTAAGATCAATTTTTGAACGGATCATGTTGACTGAGGATTCGTTCGATCTTGGCTTCATCAATCCGGGAGAGGATCTGTTTTGATTCATGGATATCACGAGTGGTTTTAGCCACACTGATCGCTGATCCAACGGAAAACAGTAATCCCATGCCTAGATAGCCCTTCACCCAAGCATCGGCAGGAGTATAGAGGATCCCAATTGTCATCGCGGAGGTGGAAACAATGAATGAAGCCCAAGTCTGAATGATCCAAGCGGTTGAGTGAGCTGGAGCATTGGTCGTGATCCCTTTTGATGCCATGATTACGCTCTCTGAATGAGTAACTGTTGACAGGTTCATCATCAAGCTCGGATCCCCTACAATGATCCTGGTCTATGCCACTTTCTCAACTGGTCTGCACTCTGCTGTTACTACCAGCACATGATTAATCTTGATACCAACACTGCGATCGCATTGGTAGCTGAGGGTTCTACTGTTCGCCATCAACTCAAAGCATTTGTTCTGGACCAGCAACTCGTGATGGCGCAAACTGCTTTCAATGAGTTTATCAACATCATCCAGTGTTCAGGTGGTCTTCTGGAACAGGAAAGAGCCAACCAATTCCTCAATCGAGTGATTGTTGTGCCCGATAACCCTTCGGTGGCAGCTCAGACATTACAGCCAACACGAAGCTTAGATCCTAACGATATAATCATTTTAGGAACAGGCGATCAAATGAGAATTGTTACAATGACTGCTGATGCAAAAGCAATTCGAGCCGCCAGTGCCCAAGGAGTCAATTTCAGGGTTTATCTTCATCCCTCGTATCCATTGGCAGGTCGCTAAGCCATGCAAACTACAATTCCAGCCCATCTCATGAGCACCTATCAACTCCTTCAATGTGCTTTTCCTCAAGGTATCGAAGAGTCAGAGTATCTGCCCTTGTTGTCGATCTTGTATAAGGAGATGTCTGATCGGAGCTTAGCTCAAGTGATTGCTGAATGGATGGGACGAGAATACTATGCTGTTCTTAATGATGTCTATCGAGTTGGGGCAGCCGATCTCTGTCCATTGGTAAGTCAAGGCGAGCTAGATCATGTGAAACAGCAATTGATTCAGTGTGGCTATGAGATGTGGCTGCTTGAGAGTTAGCTTCTACGTTAGGTGGTTTTCGAGAAAGACTCTGCCAACCCAGAGGGTAAAGGGTGACCCAGGAACAGGTAACGATATCGGTCGAGATCCTCCGAAACGCTCGGTTGTAGGTTCGAGTTGAAGCAAGGGTAGGGGATGATCTTGAGAACAAGCTGTGTGACTGGTAACTATAATGACGGGCAAAATCCCTGCAGAACGCTGCTTCATGGATCAGGACAACTGCACTCCGCGATCGAAACAATCCATGATGGACAGGCCGAACGGCATTCGGGGATCAAAGACGTTCACTATGCAACGGGAGAAGGTCACTATGCAACGGGAGCCCGGATCAGTTCGATCAAGGAAGGTCACTATGCAACGGGAGAAGGTCACTATGCAGTGGGAGTTCGGATCTCTGCGATCAAAGCTGTTCACTAATGATAAGGAAAACGGCTGCCGGGGATCGTTGCACCGCGATTCAACCT
>CAZONZ010000427.1:0-3746 GCA_964581005.1 uncultured bacterium | reverse complement strand
GTTCTACTTGCCATGACGAGTTTTACCATTCTTGACAACGTGGTCAGATCCACAGGTTGGGCAATTCAGCATAGGAAAAGGGAAAGATAAGCTAGTAAGAAAGGTTTAGTTATTATACTATCCTTTCCTTTGGAGGACTACCGAGGGAGAGACATAGAACAGGACAAGAAAGAATAATATATCTCTCTTTTATCAGTCAATGAGAGATCATATCAACGCTTTCAGTAAGGGTGAAGCTACCAATAGGCAAAGTATGTCAAACATCTTTTCACGCAAGACGATCGTGAGCTCTTTGGAAAATTTTCTGCTTGCTGAGGCAGCCAATTTTCAAGTTATGCACAAAGAGGAAAGGAGAAAAAAGCAAATCACTGATTTTTTGACTCAATCAATAAAACGTTGGTCCTTATCTATGGGATTTGAGCTCCAACAGGAATTTGAACTTCCTCCTGATCTACGGGAAAAGTTTAATATTGGGATAAAGGGAAGGATTGATTTTCTGATCACAGGGAAACAATTGCTTAAACCTATATTAGTTGAACTGGATAGTGGCAATAAAAGGTGGTCACTGAATAAACTAAAACTTTTTTCTCATGGAGGGAAATATCAGCTGATTTGGATCAGGTACTTTGTCCAAGGATCTCCTAGTGAGATCAACCTAAGCCGAATTTCAATCCCTGGTTCCATTGACTTGATCCGACTGCCATTCAACCATAAAAAACTTGGAGAATAATGTAAACTTGACTACCGCTTTGAACCAGGGGGGGGTCTGCAACCCCCTTAGCTGGGTCTCATCACCTCCACCACCTGCTGCAGCGCTTCCTTCAGGACGGATCAAAGGAGTGACATCCATGCCTTTAGTCCCCTCTCAAGTGGTTCCAGGGATTAACTTAGTGACATTGCTCTGGACCGATGGTGATCAACACATTCCCTGTGATTATTGTGTCTATGAAAAATCGGTGGATGGCCTGACAAAAAATGATCACTTTCATCGGATGATCAGGCGAGCGCATGAACAAGGATTTCGACCAGAGTATGCGGTTAGAGATGAATGCTTATCGGACAGGGATCAGTTGGTTTGCCGCCAAAGTCGATACTGTTCGAGAGGCAATTCGATCGTATCTGGCCTGCCCTCTCTATGGCCTCTGACCAACTGCGTAACTCCAGAGAAAGAGTTTTCTAGACATGACAATTTTGTAGGAAGGTGCAACGAGTTCATATCTCCTCCTCTAAATTCTTAAGTAAGGATCTGGCCCGTTTCACCTGCCCACGCCTAGCTCGCTGCTTGCGCATGTCCTTAGCCAGTTGGATCCATCTCTCCCGGAACTCAGGATCAGACTGCCCCAAAAGGTAAGCCGCTCCAAGCAAAGTCTCCTTGGTTACCTTCTTTTCTCCACACAAATCTCTTAACCCCTGATCAAGACTCTCTTCCAAACGGATATGGGAGCTGACTAAAGGTTCTTCAGGCGGAACTGGTTGTTCTTCTGGCTGTGGAGTAGGAGGCTCCTGCCTGGGAGACGGATCGACCAAAGAGTGTCCGCGACTAGGGACGATAGGCCGATTGCGTCCTTTTAGCTGATTCAAGATATCGTTAGACATTGGTTTCAGGTTGGAGGAGTGACAACACTTGTTCAAGCGGGAACATCAGATCGGGAAAACCCAAATCACCCGGAGTTGTTTGAAGATCCATTGCTTTCTTGCACTGTTCCGACTCCAAGAGAGGAGGCAGGACAAAAATCCCATTAGCAACTTCCTGTAAAGCCTCTAAGCTTTGACGAGTGCGGAATGTGGGATTGATCCCGACCCACCTGGCTCGGAAGGGAAGGATTCCTAACACCTGCCCCTGGAATGCCCCTAAATTCCGAAGCTGATCCACCATCTGGAGGGTATCCAGGGCAGAGTTCACCCCTTTTGACGATGCTTCTGCTGGGATCAGCAACTCATCTGCAGCCCCCAGCACAGTCATTGTGAGTTGTGAGCCTTGAGGGGGGCTGTCAATCAGGCAAAGATCCAGAGGCAATTGCAACCGTTGCAACCTGGCTCTCAAAACGATCGCTCCCATCCCACTACTGGCCAACCATGCTTCGGCTCCCCGCAGCGCCCGATCAGAAGGGATCAAATACAGATGATCAGTAACTGGATAAATGCCGTCCTCGATCGCCACTTCACCTTTCAAGACCTCTAGCAAAGTGGGATCTTGTTCCCTTACCTCATGACCGAGGTATAGGGTTAGGTTCGCTTGGGGATCAGCATCTACAACAAGGCAATTCAGCCCTTTGGAGGCTATGAGACGAGCCAAGAACAAGACAGAAGTTGTCTTGCCCTGCCCACCAGACAAGGACACAACACTGATCGTTCTCACAGGCACTACCACTCTCTGTACTAATCATACAACAAACTATTTTATAAAGCTACCAATCAAGAATGGTACAAAACAAAAATGTATGCATGGTAAAAGCCAAAAATGTATGTATGATAGAAGACAAAAAATGCATGTATACCATAATGGAACTATTATTGTATGGAACTATTCATTCAGTTATTCACATAACCAAGATATTGTTCACCTTAGAGAAGCAGGAGAATGAGGGTAGTCAAGCGGTTAGGAGAGTTAATCGCCAATCGTAACTAGCCTCATTCTTCACAATCAGGCCGTCTTCGTTTATTCCCGTTGCCTCCAGAGGGGGCTTTCTGCAGTTTTCTCTCCCCCTCCGGCTTCCCAACCTGCAACTTCAGATCCTCCCTCCCTCCCAATCTTCCCCCCTGTCACTCTCCCCACCTTGCCAGATCGGGTAAATGTGAAGCCATGCCGATCAAAGTCGGAGTCAGGTAGAGTGCTTAAGACGCGATCACGGCAGAAAAGAACAAATTGTCAGGGGTTTCAAGCTCTTGATCCATAAGGGTTACAGAGGTTTTTCCGATCCCAATCTCTCGCGTTCGTGGTGGTGGATCGGAGGATAATGGCAGATTTTGTCAAGGGATCGGCGGATAATGGCAGATTTTGTCAAGGGATCGGCGGATCGGCGGATCGGCGGCGGGTGATCTAGCTAGCGCGTGTTCCTTAAGCGCTCTCCAAAAGTACTGCGAAAGTTTCCTAAAATACCGTGTGGGTTCCGATCCCAAGAGTCCAGTTAATAGCGGACTATCCCTTTATTTGGTGTGATCCAGCACGAGTCATGGCTAGAAAGGGATCGATATCTCGATCCCCGCTCGTTATTCAACCTCGCACCCCAGTCAGATTACGGATCGCTGGGCTGCCGCTCCACTGCACCGATATCGACGGTGCTATCCACGATCCGAGCAAAGCCACGTTGATCGGTGGTGATCTCGGTTGGGATCAGGCTGTTGTCTCCAGCATTGATCCCTGGGTGTCCTGCCTTGAGAAGATTGGTGAGGAGGGGAGTAGTACCCGTGTTGGGATCGCCAGTTTGAATGCTGGTGCTGTTGGCTTGTAGGGTGAGATCGGAGACACTGGGATCGCCTGCCGTTGGATCTACCATTGCATTGCCGCAAGTTCCAGAGTCGATCAGATTGTTAACTCCAGCAGTGATCTCTCCAGATCCAGCACAGCTTCCATTTTGGCTGCGAACGATCAGACTATTGCGAAGGGTTATAGTGCCATGGCCATCGTTGAAGATCCCGCCGCCGATATCGTTAGCCGAATTGCCACTGAGGGTGGAGTTGTTGACGCTCCCCGTCCTGAAGTCCGGGGATTCTCGTTTCACAGGGAGACCAACGTCCTTGCCCTC
>CAZONZ010000426.1:0-3748 GCA_964581005.1 uncultured bacterium | reverse complement strand
CTCGCTCCCGATCTTGTTTTACTTTCGGGAAATCAACAGTATTCACTTTCTGCCCATTATTTTCAACGCTCGTCAGCTGCAGCAATGTCTGGAAACCTTTGTGGGCTTGGAGTCTCTGATCAAAGTCACTGAGCTCCAGGAGAGTGATCCTTCACCGTCAGAAGCAACATCAGAAGCAACGGCTAAAATGCACAGTTCTGAGGTAACGGATCCTGAGTAGCCAGATCTGCAGCAAACTCACTCGCTAGATCAGCTGGCTTAAAGCCTTGAGCAACATCCCCTCGTAGCACCTGTCCGCCATATCCTGTGGAATTCATATGGGCTCGCACGATGATCTCTTGATCAGGAGCGGCGGGAACCGGGCCACCGGATCGGGTAAAGGGTTGCTCCTCAATATGGCTATGCAATAAGACGCGACGGTACAGTAGCTGCCCCGCGGGCGTAATCACTTCCCACCAATCGGCATAGTGATCACAGCCTGTATCTGGACTTTTGAGGGTGACTGAAAATTGATACGCTTGGGGCTGGCCTTGAACCTTAACCTCGATCACATCAGCTTGGCTGGGGCTTGGCTGGGGTGACGGTTCCGATCCTTGGGCTAGACCTGGAGATGGTCCGAAGCTAATCATGGCAACCGTTAGAAGGCTGGCTACAGCAGGGACAGCAGGGAAGGACAGATGAGACATGGTTCTCCCTCCAGGGTTTACATTCCTTGGTTGAATCGATGGAGATCGTGATAATGGGAGCAGTGAACTTGAGCAGCCTGTTTCCCGATCAGCTTAACGATCCCACATCTCAGCGATCGAGTTTTCTTACTGTAACTCTTGTGATATTTCTATACCAATGGATCCCGAACAGAGGATTTAACGTGTCCAACCCGATCCAACCTGATCCAACCTGATCCAACCCGTATCCGACAACGCATCCGACAACATATAAAACCTTCTGTATAGGACAATATCGTGGAGGCTTGCCCGTGCAAACGTTACAGCGAATCTTGCTGGTTGAAGATGATCCTGACATTCAAGCAATTGCCAAGCTCGCCTTAGAAGCTGTGGGAGGGTTCACGGTTGAGGTTTGCAGTTCAGGGCAAGCGGCCTTGGAGCAAGCCCCTCAGATGCAACCGGATCTGATTTTGCTGGATGTGATGATGCCCGGTATGGATGGCCCTACAACCTTGCATCATCTGCGTCAACTGGATCCTATGGTGAATACTCCTATCATTTTCATGACGGCCAAAGTTCAAAACCACGAAATTGAAGCCTACAAAGCGATGGGTGCAATTGATGTCATTGCTAAGCCTTTTGATCCAATGACCTTAGCTGATACGGTGAAGCAGATCTGGACCCGTTACTATGACTAACTCCTCCCAGGAGATCCAAGCTCAGATGGAAACCCTGCGCAAGGCTTACTTGCAGAAATTGGGGTTGCGTCTTCGTAAGATTGAAGGGTTCTGGAATCAGCTGACGCAGGCCGAGTGGAATTGGACTGCTTTACGATCCATGCATCGGTTGGTTCATAGTATGGCTGGATCGGGAACAACATTCGGTTTTATCTCGCTAAGTCATGCGGCCCAAACCTTAGATGTGTTGCTGACGGCGATCCTAGAAAGCAACCAACCTCCTACAGCTCTACAACGGATCCAAATTCATGCGTTGTTAGCCTCTTTGAAGCAGGCTGTGATCAATGTTGAGGACCAAACCCTCGATGCTCCGGTTCAGGATACGTTGCGATCAGCCCGATCTCAGTTTGATTCAACTGCCTATTCACAATCCTCAACGGTTCATCAGGATCTTGATTCAAGCGATCAAGATCTTGATTCGGGGGATCGCACTCGAAGCTCAATCCAAGTATCGATTCTTGATCACCATGGGCAGAGACTGATCTATCTTGTTGAAGAAGACAAGCTCTTGGCCGATGGATTGGTTGGGCATTTAGATCAGTTTGGATATGAGGTGATCGTATTTGACAATTGGGCTGAATTAAACCAAGCCTTTGCCCAATCGGACTCACGGCCTATCGCCATGATCAGCAATAGTCTTTTTACCGAACGGCCTTTGACAGGGCTCAATCCTCTCAAGCAGATCCAAGCCACACTGGGCGATCAAACACCACCCATTATTTTCTTTTCCGATCGAGATGATCTGCAGGTTCGTTTAGAGTCTGCTCGTGCGGGTGGAAAAGCATTTTTTGTCCAGCCCATTAATGTTCTCAGCTTAGTTGATTATCTAGATGAGCTAGCAGCCCCTCAACGACAGGATCCATATCGGATCTTGATTGTGGATGATGAGATCCAGCTTGCAACCTATTACGGATTGACATTACAGCGGGCTGGGATGGTGACATCGGTGGTGACGAATCCTCTGGATCTTTTACCCACTTTGGAGGAATTTAATCCAGACGTCATTCTGATGGATGTTTATATGCCGTTTTGTAGTGGGTTTGAGTTAGCAGCGGTGATCCGTCAGGAACGGGCTTATGTGAGTATCCCGATTGTATTTTTGTCTTGGCAACGAGATCTTGATAAACATCTGTTGGCGATGAGTTTAGGTGGGGATGATTTTCTGGCTAAGCCGATCCAAGGAAACCATTTAGCCCTCTTACTCTCGTCACGAGCCGCACGAGCGCGGACCCTCCGATCCATCATGATCCGCGATAGTTTAACCGGATTGTTTAATTACACCGAGATCAATGAGCAACTGGAACAAGAACTAACCAAAGCTTACCGCCAGCATCAACCCCTGAGTTTGGCTCTGATCGATCTCGATTTCTTTAAGCAGGTCAACGACACCTATGGTCATGCGGCAGGCGATCGGGTGCTCAAGAGTCTGGCCCGTCTGCTGCTGCAACAACTGCGTCCCCAGGATATTATCGGTCGTTATGGTGGCGAAGAGTTTGCGGTGATCTTGCCCAATACGCCTGGAGACCGTGCCTTTCAGATCCTGGATCATATCCGGAGCGAGTTTGCCCAGCTGCTCTACACAGCTAGCAGCCGAGAGTTTTCCGTTACCTTCAGTTGTGGGATTGCAACATTTCCGTCCTTCCAACAGATGGCTGAGCTGATCCATGCATCGGATCGAGTTCTTTATGTGGCAAAGGAGCGGGGCCGTAATCAAGTGGTCTTAGCGGCTTCCCCATCTGCGCTGGAGGAAGGGGGATCGAATCCGTAAATTTCGGTTCATGCTGGGTCAGGGAGAAACATAAAGCTGCGGTTGCAATCCTGAGCCCAGATTTAGCTAAGGTAATCTGAGAGATCGTTTTGAATGATGACTCCTTCTGGATCCGACTACAGCTTGTCCAAACGGGTAGAGCCCCAACAGCTGCTGCGTACCTTGAGCAGTGGGCAACTCTTAATGGTCGATCCGCATAAGCGCAACGCCGTGATCATTTGCAAAACCTTTCATGCTGAGTTTGCCGGACCTGGGGCAGCGGTGGGTGGCCCGTTGGATATTGAGGCAGGCGGGATTGTGCCGATCGGGGATATTTCTCTGCTGCATCCCCAAAGCCATAGCGATCGTCAAAATGCCTATGCCAAGCGAATGCACTGGATGCGTTGGCTCCAACAAACCACTGATAACCCGATCCCGTTGCAGCGGGCACGAGTATTGCTGTTTAGTTTAGAAGAATTTTTTTCGGGCGAAGACGTCCGGTATTTGCCGAATGATGTGCTGGCTCGCTTAGTGGGGGTTTTGCCCCAAACGATCGCGGCGGCCCGTCACGATATGTATTACGGGGTTGATCCTTATTC